>CALDJX010000435.1 GCA_937899075.1 uncultured Planctomyces sp.
ACACGAACGAGGCCTCGACCAGGACGTCTCGGTTGTCGTGTGGGGCGAATTTGGGCGCACCCCGAGAATCAACCAGAACAACAGCCGCGATCACTGGCCGCGAGTTTCGTGCGCGATGATGGCCGGAGGCGGAATGCGAACGGGTCAAGTCATCGGCCGCACGAACCGCATGGGCGAACACGCCGTCGAGCGGCCGGTCAAGTTCCAGGAAGTCTTCGCCACGCTCTACAAGAACGCCGGCCTCGACACCGGAGCCGTTCGCATCTTCGACCAGGGCGGCACACCCAGGTACCTCGTCGACGACGGCATCGAGCCAATGCACGAGCTGATCTAACCTCGCGTCGTCAATCGGTGCGCGACTGTTCCGCAAAACACGGAACGAAGAATCTGCGGCCAGTCGACATTGATCGAACAGTCGTTGCATAACTGCCGGCTGATCTCCACCAGCGATTAACGAATAATTCACAAACAGGCAGATTGACAGGCTGACATTCTGCGATCATCGTCCGGCGACTTGCTTGCTCCCGCTGGATTGGAATCGGAATCGTGCTGTCATCGCGGTTGTTCTGGAAACTGTTCTTCGTCTACGCGTTACTGTCCGCCGTAACGGCCGTCTCGGTCGTGACGATTCTCGGCGGACGGCTGCGTGAAATCGCATTTCAACAGGAATCCCGCCGGCTTCATGATTCCGCCATGACGATGGTTCGGCTGCTGGACGATTCGTTTGACGGCCCTCGACAT
Organism: uncultured Planctomyces sp.; assembly: GCA_937899075.1. Classification (GTDB taxonomy): domain Bacteria; phylum Planctomycetota; class Planctomycetia; order Planctomycetales; family Planctomycetaceae; genus JABMPE01. Next base: position 742 of record CALDJX010000435.1, read on the forward strand.
TCCGATCTGACGGCGGCGGTCGCGGCCATCGCGGAGGACAACAGAAGCCGAATTACTCTGATCAAAGACGACGGCATCGTTGTCGAGGATTCCGAACGTGATCCGACGACGATGGAGAATCACGCGGACCGACCCGAAATCGTTCAGGCGAGGAAATTCGGTAGCGGAACGGCTCGGCGAGTCAGTCCGACGCTCGGAATATCGATGTTGTATCTTGCGATCCGAATCGGCGACGAATCAGCCCCCGTCGACTACGTGAGGTTGTCGGTCGCGCTGGACGCGGTCGAGGCCGAGATCGACTTCGTGCAGCAACTTGTCGTCGGAACTTTCGTCGCGGTCAGCGTCCTCGCACTGGCTCCTATATTTTTCATCCTTCAAAGAATTATTCAACCCCTGACAACACTCAAAACGGCAGCTAACGCGATCGCTGCCGGAGACCTTCAGCAGGTGGTCAGGGTCGATCGCCACGACGAACTTGGGTCACTCGCCGAAGCGTTTAACACGATGAGCCATGAACTGTCCGCTCGAATGTTTGAGCTGAACCAGACGAGCCTCGAACTCCGAGAAAGCAGTCAGCTTCTGTCGACCGTTTTTGGATCGATGGTCGAAGGAGTCATCGCCGTCGACAACGACGAAAATATTCTGTTTGCGAATGAAGCGGCTCGAGTCCTGCTGGACGTCGGAGATCGAGAGCTGATCGGACGCCCCGTCTGGGAATGTGTCCGCAACGAGACCGTGCGCACCGTCGTGCGGCAGGCAATGTCCGGGCTGGAGCGTTCCGTCGAGTGTCAGTTGCCACGCAGCGGGACGATCGTCGAAATTGAGGCCACCCCCCTTGCCGAAGACCCCTGCCCCGGCGTTGTCCTGGTCTTTCACGACGTCACCGAACTCCGACGTCTCGAAAATATCCGCCGAGATTTCGCGTCGAACGTTTCACACGAACTCAAAACACCGCTGACGATCATTCAGACGTCGGCCGAAACTCTGCTCGATGGAGCGATCGACGATCCTGAGTTTTCCCGACGCTTCCTGGAAAGGATCGAGGAGCAGGGAGGCAGGCTGCAGGAGTTGATCGAAGACCTGCTTCAACTGGCGAGAATCGAATCTCGCGAGCAGGCGTTCGACGTGACGTCAGTCCCCGTTCGGCTGGTTGTGGAGTCGCTTGTCGAAGAACTCGCGTCACTGTCCGAGTCGCGAAAGGTTTTGTTGCAGATTGAAAGCGGCCACAGCGACATCAACGTTGCCGCCGACAAACGGGCGTTCCGAACGATCATAGAAAATCTGCTGAGCAACGGCCTCAAGTACACTCCCGAGGGTGGTCACGTCGTGATTTCGTGGACTTATGACGAGGCTCATGCCGTCATTTCGGTTCGCGACACCGGCGTCGGAATCTCTCGTGAGAACCGGAAGAGAATCTTTGAACGATTCTTTCGAGTCGACCGGGCTCGGACACGCGAAATCGGAGGAACGGGACTCGGCCTCTCGATCGTGAAACACCTGGCCATGACGTTTGACGGCGAGGTTTCCGTCGAAAGCGAAGTCGGCAAAGGCAGCACGTTCTCACTCAGGATTCCGCTTTGGCCAGGCAGTTCCACGAGCACATCCGAGATCTGACTGACGATATTCGCTGGCCTGTTCTCGATTTCAAAATTTGGCTTCAGCCTGGATCCGGCCGCAACCAACCACGTTGCGGCCGACGTGTCGAGTATCCGCCACCGTTGCCACGGCCTCGTCATTGCTTCGCGTCAGAATGAATCGCCCACCTCGTTGAAGTACAGGCAGGATTCCATAGAATCTCGCGACTTAACAGAAGATTCACAAACTCTTCACATCCCCACAATATCGGTGACAACTTGGAACTTTCAGAAATCTTCAAACTGATCAGTGGGCTCGTCGGCGGTCTTGGAATCTTTCTGCTCGGCATGAAACACATGTCGGACGGTATGCAGGCCGTCGCAGGCAGCAGTCTGCGACGACTTATTGGAGCGGTGACGAACAACCGATTTCTTGCGACAATCGTCGGAGTGGTGGTCACCTGTGTCGTACAGTCCAGTTCGATCACGACTGTCATGGTGATTGGCTTTGTGAACAGCGGCATTATGCAGTTGAGTCAGGCCATCGGCGTGATCATGGGAGCCAACATCGGCACCACGATCACCGGCTGGATCCTGGTCCTCAAGATCGGCAAGTACGGGCTTCCGCTCCTGGGAGGATCAGCATTCTTCTATCTGTTTTCGAAGGGCGATCGCTGGCGCTACTGGGCGATGGTTCTGATGGGCGTGGGCATGGTCTTCTTCGGCCTTGAGCTGATGAAAGAAGCCTGTTCCATCATCAAAGAAACTCCAGCGTTCGAAGCATGGTTTCAGCGATTTGATGCAAGCACCTACCTTGGAGTTCTCGGGTGCGCTTTCGCGGGTTGCGTTTTGACCGTACTGGTTCAGTCCTCGTCCGCGACGCTCGGTATCACGATTTCACTCGCCGCTCAGGGAGTCATCTCGTACGAAACGGCCGCTGCACTCGTCCTTGGCGAAAACATCGGAACGACAATCACAGCGTTCCTGGCATCGTTAGGGGCGACAACAAATGCGCGCCGAGCCGCATATTTCCACGTAATTTTCAACCTTGTCGGCGTCTTCTGGATCACCTTGATCTTCGGCTGGTACATCGAGTTGATTCAATCATTGGTCGACGGCAACGTCGCCGAAGCCGTCATGGTCGACGGCAAGCAGACCTTCCCCTACACGACCGCGGCCATCGCAGCGACGCACAGTGTTTTCAACATAACAAACACGTTGATATTCCTTCCGTTCGTCGCCGTCTTCGAGCGTCTGCTCAAACGAGTCGTTCCGGACAAAGGCTTCAAAGAAAAGCCGCACCTGACGGACCTCGATATCCGTATCCTGGAAACTCCGTTGCTGGCCATTGAGCAGTCTCGAAAAGAAATCGAAAAGATGAGCGACGGCTGCTCAAAAATGCTTGGTTGGTCTGCCGAACTTCTTCAACAGGACGATCCCGACAAGGCTCTGGCCGATCGATTGAGGCAACGTGAGAAGGTACTCGACTCCGTACAGGATGAGATTGCCGAGTTCGTCATACACCTTCTTTCAGGAAACGTACCTCACTCTGTCGCGACCGAGGCTCGCCGGCAAATGCACATGGCTGACGAATATGAATCCGTCAGTGACTACATCCTCGACCTGGACAAGTTTGACAGGAAACTCCGTCAGGCCGGCGAACGATTCTCCGAAGAACAACGAGCTGACCTGGTGAAGCTTAACTCTCACGTCGCGGGATATATCACAGAAGTCAATCAAGCTCTGGTCAACGAAAACAAGGCAGTCCTCACGAAGACAGACCCGACAGCAAAGCGAATCCGAGACGAAATCAAACAACTTCGTGCGAAACACCTCGACGGCCTGTCGGCGGCGAATGCCGATGAAAAACTCAGCGTGGCCCCAGTGATTACCGTTGCCTGGCTGGCATCTCTGAACGCGTACTCGAAAATTCGAGAGCACATGCGCGAAATCGCTGAAGCAATCGCTGAGGTGAAGTAGCAAAGCCTGAATTCGGATACTCCTCCTGCGGTCCTTGCGATGATTCCCTGTCAGAGAGCAATTACCGCTTTCAACGACCTCCGAACTACCGATGTTTCCTACAGCCGAGTTGGCAGCAAATCCTTCACGCGATCGATTGGCCGTTCCGCATTCAAAATTCAATTTAGATCCTTTGCATAAACGACGGGCGTATCAGAACGCCCCCGCCAGCCGATCTAAGGAACGTGTTCAGACTAACTTCCTGATTTCAACCACAGAGTTGGGTGAGTCGAGGAACGAGTCCCACCATTTCGAGATTCGAAAGAGTTGGTGGGACTCCTGTCGTCGTCTACCGTCTGATTTCGACGCCCCAGATAAATTGTTGATTCTCCAGGTTTTTGTCTCAAACGACTTTGCCGGGAATTTTTCTGTTTCCGAATCGGGGAAGTTGTTTCGGACACGTTCCGAAGTGTTTCGTTGAGACTATGCCGTGAAATCATGCCTCATTTATGGCTAAACAATTTACGGCGACTGCCTTACAACAAAACCGAGCAACCTCGAAGAATTCAAACTCGCCACAATTGTTAATCGATTCTTAACAAAGGAGCGGGAGTCGTCTTCACAATTGCCTCGTAGGTTCCGCTCCGATTCCGGGAGGCATGGTGCACCGGGAAAAACTGGAACGCGGCAACGAGGCACGCAATGACGCTCAAATCAGTATCCGTAAGCCTGACAACGCTGGTCTTCTCTTTCGCACTTCTCGCATCGAACTCCGGCTGTGAAGTCAGCAGTACGACTTCCCGCACAGCGGACGGTCCCGAGGCAGGATCAACTGCGGGAGGCGATACAGCAACGCCCGGTGATGGATCAGACGATGGCCAGAAGCGAGTCCTGATTGACGGCTCCAGTACGGTCTACCCGATCTCTCAGGCAGTGGCCGAAGAGTTCCAGGGATCACACCCGAACGTGAAAGTTGTCGTCGGAACATCCGGAACCGGCGGCGGCTTCAAGAAGTTCGTCGCTGGCGAAACTGACATCAACGACGCATCGAGACCGATCAAAGAGAAAGAGTCAACTCAGTGCAAAGACAACGGCATTGAGTACCTCGAGATGAAAGTCGCCATCGACGGAATCAGCGTTGTCGTGAATCCGGAGAATGACTGGTGCAAGGCGATCACCGTCGCTCAGCTCAAGAAGCTCTGGGAGCCTGGCAGCACCGTCAATAAGTGGAGCGAACTCGACCCATCATGGCCGGACGAAGAGATTCGCCTTTACGGCCCTGACACCGACTCGGGAACTTTCGACTACTTCACCGACGTCATCTGTGGTGAAGAAGGTGCCAGCCGAACCGAGTACACGCCGAGTTCGGACGACAACATTCTGGTTCGTGGCGTCTCTGGCGAGAAGTACGCACTGGGTTACTTCGGCTTTGCCTACTACCTGGAAAACGCAAACAAGCTGAAGGCTGTTCCAGTTTCAGCAACTGATGACCTCGCTGACGCGGTGGCTCCAACTGCCGAAACGATCGAAGGCGGGAAGTACGTTCCGCTGTCGCGACCGCTGTTCCTCTATGTGAACAAAGCCAAGCTCGCTCGACCTGAGCTGGCTGAGTTTCTGACTTACTACCTGGAAGCAGGTCAGGACCTGGTCAGCGAAGTCGGCTATGTCCGACTCGGCAAAGCGACTCACGCCGAGACCGTCGAAGCGTTGAAACAGGCAATCGGCGAATAACTCTCGCAGCACAGAACTCATTTGGCCGGTCGACTGGCTAAACACACAGCCGACCGGTCAGGAGATTCTTCAGATGTCTACAGCTTCGACTTCTTCCTCCGACGCCACGCTCTCAAAAGCGACCTCGTCACTGCACCGTTCAGCATCGTTGGTCCGACTCAAGGAGTGGGGCATTCGGTCGCTGTTGTTTCTTTGCGCAGCGGTCTCAATTCTGACCACGCTTGGAATTGTGGCCGTACTCTTCAGCAACGCCATCTACGATGTCTCCCCTCGGCAGGTCGGTCCCAACGGCGAAGTTCGAACCAACGAAGCGTTCTTCCAGCAGGTTTCCTTGACAGAATTCGTCTTCGAAACGCGATGGACTCCCGGTTACACCGAAAAGCATTTCGGGATCATGCCGCTGGTCTGCGGCACGCTGATGATCTCCGGAATCGCCGCACTGATCGGACTGCCGATCGGCCTCTGCAGCGCCATCTATCTCAGCGAATACGCCGTTCCGCGAACGCGTGCCTTGATCAAACCAGTGCTGGAGATTCTGGCCGGTATCCCCACCGTCGTTTACGGATACTTTGCTCTGGTCTTTGTCACGCCGTACATACTTAAGCCCTTGTTTCAGGATCTGTTGGGCTTTAACGTCGGGGTGTTCAACGCGGCGAGTGCCGGCATCGTTGTCGGAATCATGATCATCCCGATGATCTCATCGCTCAGTGAAGACGTCCTGCGGTCCGTGCCTCGCAGCCTGCGAGAAGCCGCTTACGCGCTGGGCTCAACGAAGTTCGACGTCTCTACACGAGTAGTCGTTCCGGCAGCTCTGTCAGGAATCATCGCCTCATTTCTGCTGGCGATCTCGCGAGCCGTCGGCGAAACAATGGCCGTCACCATCGCTGCCGGACAGACCGCCATCGTCACCGCTGACCCGCTACGCAGCGTCGCGACGATGACCTCTTACATCGTCAACGTCAGCAAGGGCGACGCAGTCATCGGCAGCATCGAAGAGAAGAGTATCTACGCCGTCGGCCTGACGCTGTTCCTGATGACGCTGGTCATGAACATCATTTCGCAGTTCGTCCTGCGGCGATTCCGTGAGGTCTACAATTGAGCGATCAGCAAATTGAATACGCCGCAATTCTCAAGCGGCGACATCGGATCTCAACCTGCTTCGAATGGGTTTGCCGCATCGCCACCGGTTCCGCCCTGCTGTTTCTGGCGGTTCTGCTGGCAGGAGTCATCTGGCAGGCTTGGGGCTGGCTCGACACCCAGTTTCTGACTGGTTTCGATTCTCGCCGTCCCGGGAAGGCTGGCTTGCTCGCAGGTCTCTGGGGAACATCCTGGCTGATCTTCTTTACCGCGATCTTCACCGTTCCGATGGGCGTCGGCGCGGCGGTCTATCTTGAAGAATACGCCACCGACAACCGCTTCACACGACTGATCAAACTCAACCTGTCGAACCTCGCAGGCGTCCCGTCGATCGTCTACGGAATGCTCGGTGTCACGGCGTTTGTGCGAATGTTCGGCATGATTTCCGCCGCCGATGGCTGGACGCTGGCAGTCTCTCTAGGAATTGGGACGCTTGAAATTCCGCTTCCTCTGGGACGTTGTCTGCTGGCCGGATCTTTCACACTCAGCCTGCTGATTCTTCCGGTTGTGATTATCGCTTCACAGGAAGCCTTACGAGCAGTCCCTCCTTCAATTCGTCACGCGTCTTACGCTTTAGGAGCGACCGAGTGGCAGACGATTCGCCATCAGGTTCTGCCGGCTGCCGTGCCAGGCATCGCCACGGGAATTATCCTCGCACTGTCTCGCGCGATGGGTGAAACCGCTCCACTCATCGTGGTCGGTGCGATGAGTTATGTTGCCTTCGCGCCGGGTAACCTGGATACACCGATGGCCGCCGTTCAGGACCCACAGCGAGTGCTTGATGCTCCTTTCGACGTTTTCACCTCGATCACCATCCAGATCACCAACTGGATCGAGCAACCCAAAGAAGAGTTTCAAAATCTCGCCGCAGCAGGCAGCCTCGTGCTCCTGATTCTCCTCGTCATTTTCAACGCGACCGCGATCGTGATTCGTAACCGAGCCCAGAAGAAAATATCCTGGTGATTGACTCATGAACTCAACGCCGACCGTTCTGACAACAAACGCAATCGACCAGAGTGAGGTATTTCGCGTGGATGTAACCGGACCCCGATCTGCAGCGGCGCAGGGCCAGAAGCCCATCACAACCGCACGTCCGACCGTAGCGAAACAGGCAACAGGCGAAGTGACTCACCCCGTCAAGATTCGCACAAAGAATGTCGACTTCTTTTACGGCGACAATCAGGTTCTGTTCGACGTATCGCTGGACATTCCCGAGAAGTCAGTCACCGCTTTCATCGGCCCCTCTGGTTGTGGCAAAAGCACGTTTCTACGAATGCTCAACCGGATGAACGATATTATCGACGGCACGCGGCACACCGGCGACGTACTGCTCGAAGGCTCCGATGTTTACGACTCGTCAGTCGACGTCGTGCTGCTTCGAAAACGCGTGGGCATGGTCTTTCAGAAGTCGACTCCATTCCCCAAGTCGATCTTTGACAACATCGCGTACGGCCCCAAAGTGGCCGGCCTTCGCAACAAGGCGAAACTCAACGAGATCGTCGAAACTTCGCTGAAACGCGCGGCCCTGTGGGACGAAGTGAAAGATCGCCTGAACAGTTCGGCAATGGCACTTTCCGGCGGGCAGCAACAGCGATTGTGTATTGCTCGAACACTGGCCACGGACCCGGACGTCATCCTGATGGACGAACCTGCGTCGGCACTCGATCCGGCATCGACAGCTCGTGTCGAAGACCTGATCTTCGAACTCAAAAAGAACTACACCATCGTCATCGTGACTCACAACATGCAGCAGGCCGCTCGCGTCAGTCAGCGAACGGCCTTCTTCTTTCAGGGCGTGCTCGTTGAAACCGGTGACACGCGTGCCTTGTTTACCAATCCGACTGAGAAACAGACGGAAGACTACATCACCGGCCGATTTGGTTAAGCCGGTCCGAAGGACTCAGCGGTAAGGAATCTCTGCGCAACTGTTCGCTGCCGAAGAAATTTCCGGAAAGATACTCCACTATGTCAATTCACCTGGAACGCGACCTGGACGGGTTGCACCACGACATTCTGCACATGTGCTCGGTGGTCGAAGACATGATCCATCGAGCGGTCGACGGAGTCCGTTCGCCCAGTCTTGAACTGGCCGAAGAACTCGCCCGGGCCGACGACGAAATCGACGCGATGGACGTGCAGATCGAAAACGATTGCCTGAAAATTCTGGCGTTACACCAGCCTGTCGCCATCGACCTGCGACGCATCGCCACCGTGCTGAAGATTACTGGCGAACTCGAACGAGTCGCAGACCTGGGCGTCAACATTGCCGAACGTGCGGCGGGACTCGTCGGAAAAGCCGAAGTTGTCGTTTCCGATAAACTCGTAGACATGTCCCGCAAGGCGCTCGAAATGCTGCATCGCAGTATCGACTGCTATGTCGAACTCGACAGCCAGGGAGCCCGCGAAATCCTGGCGTCTGACGACGAAGTCGATCGCCTGAACGCAGAAATCATCTCAGAACTTCATGATGTCATGCGGTCCTCTCCGGACCTCGTCGAGCCGGCGCTGCACCTTTTCTCCGCAACGCGTCACATCGAACGAGTCGCCGACCATGCAACAAATATCGCAGAAGACGTCGTCTTCATGGTGGAAGGCGTAATCATTCGGCACCGTGCGGACTTCCGCCCCGCCGGGACATAACAGCCTGTTGAAAAACGGCTGACTCACCAATTCAATGTGTGCCACTGCCTTTGCCAGTGCGGAATTTTCAGCAAACGCCGGTAGCAAACTGCACCGGCAGATCCAGTGGCACACTTTTTCAACGGGCTGATAACCCCCACAACGATGTGACGCAGTTTCTGCCGAAACAAACGGGACTGAAATTGTCACCTGAATTTAATGCAACACTAACATCGATTTGATAGTTGTCCGCACAACCGTCCAGCTCCAGGCCACCTGTCGAAACAGACTTCAAACTGTTAACAGCAACAACGCAGAGCAGAATCGAGCAACGCTGAAATGTCGAGCCACACCGTACTTATTATCGAAGACGAGCCATCTCTGGTTGAGGTCTTGTCCTACAACCTCGAGAAGGAAGGCTTCGAAGTTCTCACTGCCAACAACGGCCGCGACGGACTGGAACGCGCCCGTTCCGCACTGCCGGACCTGGTCATTCTCGACCTGATGCTGCCACTCATCGACGGGCTTCAGGTGTGTGCTCAGTTACGCAGCGATCCCAAAACGCAGAACATCCGCGTCCTGATGCTGACTGCCCGCAGCGAAGAGACAGACGAGGTGGTCGGCTTCAACGTCGGAGCAGACGACTACGTCACGAAACCATTCAAGGTCCGACCGCTCATTCACCGCATCAAGGCCCTGCTTCGACGAAACGAAAAGAGCAAGTCAGAAACTTCTGTGCTGTCAGTCCACGGCGTCGAGATCGACAAAGCCAGCTTCGAAGTCCGAGTCGACGAGCAGGAACTCGAACTGACCCGGACGGAGTTTCGCCTTCTGTGGACGCTCATGCGACAACCTGGCCGAACATTCTCGCGGCTCGAACTGATGGACAGCAGTCGGGGAATGGATGCCAACGCTCTGGAGCGAACAATCGACGTCCACGTCCGGGCACTCCGCAAAAAAATGGGCGAACCCGGCGACCTGATCGAAACCGTCCGCGGCATCGGCTACCGATTCAAACGCGAGTAGCAGACCGTTGGGAAGTTCATCTGAATCGACATCATTCCCGCGCAGGCGGGAACCCTGTCCAATCATCGTGCCACTGGTTCCCCGCCTGCGCGGGGATGACAACTTCAGGGTGACAACTTCAGGATGACAACTTCAGGGTGACGCAGGTTGCTCGCAACCTGCGAGGCGCAGCCGCAAGAGGTGATGGTCCTCCCTGCAGTTTCTCTTGTCGCTTCGCGACACGGGTTGGCAAGCAACCCGTGCCACCCAATGCCGCTCAGGAATTGAGTCGAACAAGGAAGCC
>CALDJX010000436.1 GCA_937899075.1 uncultured Planctomyces sp.
TCGGACAAAACCGCGGCGTTGGCTTGGAGCCAATCACGCAAGAGCGTGCCACCCATTATTCGTAGTGTCGAGTTTGTGTTGGCACGACGGTTAATAGTGCCAATGACCGGCGAATTTGAATCACCACAGAAAATGTCAATCTGCTCACCGTCGCCCGCGAATGACGATTCGTAGTCGACTGAAACGTTAAAGAAACCGGATTTAAAGTACGTCTTCTGAAGCGTGAAGACAAATTTCGATATTGGTTCTTGTTGCGTGAGTGGATCGTCCGCGGCGGTCACCGCAGTCGGTGCACCGTTCCATTCCGGTTGGAGCGTCGAAATGATGCTGTCTTCGAGCCCAGCGGCAAGGTTGACATGGAAGTCGCCATAATGAAGCAGGCCGTTGTCTGGCAGTGCGAGAATATCAACGGCCGCACCTGCCCTGAGTTGTTCGCATACCAAGCGGTGGTTTCGTTGATTCGCGGATTGGCTGGCCCCTGGCTTGCGATAACCATGGAGACGCGTCGAGAGCGACCGTGTGGTTTTGCCGATGTATTTGACGTCGCCGTCGCAGCAAAATGCATAAAGCACGTTTGTCTGGCCGGCGTGTCGCGACAGTTCGAGTGTCAAACTGTCTTCAGTCAGAAGCCAGTGTCCGGCCAATTCAAAGCCGATTTTCAGAAGACGGTTCACACTGATTCCTTTGATTACGGATCGGCGGGGGCGAGTTCGGTCAGCGTAATTTCTGAGAATCTGGCGGGGCCGCCTTTGGTAGCGAGGCGAATTTCGGGGAGTTCGCCGTTTGGTCGTCGCGGCAACGCGCCGAGCGGGCGTTCGTTGATGCTCACGAACCAGCCGCCAGGTTGTTGTTCGATAATTGCGGCGACTTCTCGGGTAATGGACGCTGACGGTTTGTTGCCGAGCGGTTGAAACTCGGCTTTGTCCGATGCCCGTTCCCCGATGCTGATTCCTTCGTTGGTAAACTGAAGCGAGTATCGCGAGCCGTTGCGTTGGTCGTTCAGTTCGAAGCCAAACTGGATTTCAGCGGACTCGGCTTCAGCGCAGTCGACGAGCACGATCAAACGAAACAGCTCGATCGGCTTCGGTTGACCGTCGATCTTCTTAAAGAGGGGTCGTACGAGCAAACCGTCCGTCCCTTCGAGCGTCGGCGTTCCTGGCGGAACGATCCAGTTGCCGCTCCGTTGTTGCCAGCCAGCGATGTTGCTTCCGTTGAAGAGTCGAAGCGATGGCCCCAGATCTTTCATCTTGATCTTCGACGGCCGCGGCGGAGGCGTCTTCTTTCCCGCCTGAGTGAACCACCACGCTCCGCCAGCCACCGAGGCCAGTCCAACAAACCCTGCCGCCAGCAAGTACCGACGATTTGTCACTCTTTCGGCGCCGGGCTGAACACCTTCGAAACCAGACTCCGTTTTCGAGCCAGTGGTGTCTGTGTCGATCTTTGCTGAGTTGGCTTGGGGCCTTGGTGTGGCGAGTGCCGCCGTTGTCGCCGACGGTCCAGCGGCCGATGAGTCTTCGAACAAGGTGGGCGCCAGGTCGTCGATCAGCGAGATAAGTTCCGGATAGCTTGCCGGCCGATCGTCCAACGACTGAGCCATCATGCGGTCAAGCAGGTTGTAAGTTCCCGGTGACAAACCAGGACGGAGTTCTTCCAGCGGCGTCAGACGACCGGCCATTTTACTGGCCATGATCTGCGTCAGGTTGGAACCGTTGAATGGCGGCTTCCCTGCCAGGATGTGATACACCGACGCACCGAGCGAATAAATGTCTGCACGCAGATCGACGTCGCTCTGCTGAAACTGCTCAGGGGCCATGTAATGAGGGCTGCCGACCGTCGTATTGTCCGACGTCAGCCGCGTACTCGACTCTTCGGATGTCGTCAGGATGGCCAGCCCGAAGTCGGCAATCTTGACCATCGGCATGTCGGCCGGAAACGGGATCCCTTCCGGCGGATCGACAAGCAGCAGGTTGCCGGGTTTGATGTCTCGATGCACGACGCCGTGATTGGCGGCGTGAGCCAGACCGGCCGCGGTCTGTCTGGCGATCCCCCAGGCAAGCCGCTCATCCAGCATTCCTTCGCGTTTGATTCGGTCGGCGAGTTCTTCGCCTTCGACCAGTTCCATCGCAAAGAAAACCCGGCCATCGTTCTTGCCGAAATCATACCCGCCGACAATATTCGGATGCCGAAGCTGCGCGACCGTTCGAGCTTCCTGTTCAAAACGACTGAGCGCCGATGCGGATCCCATACGGCTGACAAGGACCGTCTTCAACGCGACGGTTCTTCCGAGATTCAGCTGTGTCGCTTCGTAGACGACGCCCATGCCGCCTTTGCCAAGAACGCTCAGGATCTCGTATCCCGGAATCGTTTCCTTCGGCCGGAGCAGCGTCCCGATGATCTCGATTTCGATCGCGTCGAGCAGCCCTTTACGTAACGCCAGCGTCTCGGGCGCGACCGATGATTGCCGACACTCCTCGGCCAGCGGGGCGAGCGATTCCGACGTTGCGTACTCAAGGCGTTCGGCAAGGCTGAAGAAATCGTCCGCCGATGGGTGCTCCGCTTCAGACGTCATTCTGCGGCCGGTTCTTCGCCGGGAAGAGTTTCAGGCTCCGGATCGACAACTGGCTTTCCTCCTGCCGGTGCAGATTCGGTTTCAGACTCTCCAGCAGGCTTCAACTTGCCAGCTTCTGCCAGCAGAGCAGTAATGCTCGGACGGTCGGCGAGGTGCTCGCCCACGTAGGCATATCGCACGTTGCCTTCCGCATCGACGATGTACGTTGCGGGCTTCGAAAGGTCCTTGCGGATGCCCAACAGGTCAACGCCTTTCAGTTCAACATCGAGCAGGACCGGAAACGGGACCGGGTTGGTGGCGTCGTCGAGTCGGGTTTTCACATCGTCCAGGAATTTCGTGAGGCGACCGCTGTCGTCGCCGGTTTCAATCGGATAAACGACCGCGACTTCGGCCCCCAACTTTTTGAATGCCTCGTAATTTGAGATCAGTCCGGCAGTCTGCGTTGAGCAATACGGACAGATTGGAACCGTGTTTCCTCGGGTCACGACGACAACCAGTGTCTTGCCCGGCGCGAGGTCACCGATCTTTCGTTCTTCTCCGGTCGACTCGGTGAATGAAATTTCCGTGAGTCCGGTATCAAGCGATGCGTTGCTGGACGCTTCGTCCAGAAACGTGATCTCGCCTGCCGCGTAATAGTCGCCGTACCCGCCGTCGGCGACATCGTCCGAGTTTGCATAGGGGTCTGCCGGAGGCGTGTCGCTGCAGCCCGTCGCGACTGCCAGCAACAATATCATCCAGGTTCTGATTTTCATGGTGGGCTCCACGCGTTTGGGCGTCTCGATAAAAGTGAAATAAGTCGGAAAGAAGAGGACCGGTACAGTTGCGTAGACCCAGTTGCGTAGGCTGGGTCTCGACCCAGCTTTGCTCAACACACATTTGCTGGGTCAAGACCCAGCCTACTTACTACGTAGGTACGTAGGCATCCGCCCGGTATTTCACGGGACGAATAATCCCCGCAGCAGGCTCCGCCGGGCAAGGGACAATATCAGAAACCAAAAAGAAAGGAGCCTGTCCGAACAATGCCGGGCAGGCTCCTGAGAATTCAAAACGTAATCAGCGAATTATTCAACCAGCCGTTATGGGATGGCGAAAGTCAGACCGGTCACCACCGCAGCCTGGTTGAGAGCCGCTGTGCTGTTCCACGGAATCTGGTGAGTCTGCTTAGGAGCACACTCGCCCGGACGATACCAGCCCAGGGCGTACTGCTTCTTGCAGACCGGGTCGATCGTCATCTGGTACGGCAGGCCGATCAGTTGCAGGCCGAACTTGCCGACCGAGACGAACGGCTGGACGAGTTCGTGATGAACGTGTCCGTAGCGTTCCAAGCCGGGATCCTGAAAATACAGCGGGTGATGGTGCAGATTGGAAGCCTGCCACTGATACAGGATGGCCTCGCTGTTGCGGACTCCGTCGCTGACTTCGCCGAGTTCGACTTCCGCCGGAGCGACGAATTCAGGATCGAGATCCTGCTCGATGTGTGTGCCTGGCTGATAGTCGTGGAATGGCTCAATGTCGCGGATGCTTTTCAGGTTTCGCGGATCGGCATCCACTTTCTGATAGGCAGACTCGACAGCGTCCACTCCGACACCGCCATTCATTGGGGTCGAGCGAAACAGCCCTGGATCGAAATTGTCAGCAGGTGCTGGTGGCACGGCGGAGGGTCCGTCGTTGCCCTGGTCGCCGTCCTTGCTGACGAGGACGAACACTGTTGGCTCGTCGGCAAAGACGGGGGTTGCCCCGCCGTTTTGCGAAAACCGACCGGGTTCAGCAGTTTGAGATTCTGCCGAGTAGAATCGTGGATGCTCGGCCTTGTACTGCTCATAGCGTTGTTCGGCCGAGCGGCCTTTGAACTTCTGCAGCGTCTTCGACAGGAAAGACTGTCGACCGGGCTCGGCCGCGCTGGCCGCCGCCGTGCCGAACGAGTCGACTGTCGCCGACCCTGCCAGCAAAGACAGGCCGAGGACGGCGATCAGTCGTTTCCGACGTTTCTGGTTACAGCCGGTCCATAGGTCCGGTGTAGTTGGGTGCTTCTTGCGTAATCGAAATATCATGGGGATGGTTCTCCCTGACCGAGGCAGCGGTAATCTGGATAAACCGAGCGTTCCGCAACTCTGGAATCGTCCGTGCTCCAACGTAACCCATTCCTGCACGCAGCCCACCCATGAGCTGATACAGGAAACTATTCAGCGGCCCCTTGTGAGGAACTCGCCCTTCAACTCCTTCAGGCACCAGCTTCGAGCCACCGTCTTTGTCGGAATCCTTTCCGCCTTGCCGGTAACGTTCACTGCTGCCTTTGACCATGGCTCCGAGAGACCCCATACCGCGATACCTTTTGAAGGTTCGCCCCTGGTACAGAATCAGTTCTCCCGGGCTTTCGTCCATTCCCGCCAGCAGGCCGCCGAGCATCACTGTGTTGGCGCCTGCTGCCAGAGCTTTCGTTATGTCTCCGCTGAATCGAATTCCACCGTCCGCAATGATTGGCACTCCCGAATCACCAACGCCCCGCAGAGCGTTCGTTACGGCCGTGAGCTGCGGAACGCCCACTCCCGAGATGATTCGTGTCGTACAGATTGAACCCGGACCAATACCGACCTTTACGGCGTCCGCTCCGGCTTCCACCAAATCCCGAGCACCCTGCTCTGTCGCAACGTTGCCCGCGATGACGTCAATATCCTTCCACCGGGATTTCAGTTCGCGGACGGTATCGAGGACGTTCTTCGAATGTCCGTGAGCAGAATCGACAGTCAGAACGTCCACGCCCGCTTTCAGAAGGCTTTCAGCACGTTCAAAATCGCCGACTCCGATCGCCGCTCCGACTCGCAATCTGCCCCGTTCATCTTTCGATGCCTTCGGGTAGCGCAGATTCTTATCGATGTCTTTGATCGTGATTAATCCCTGTAATCGGTATTCTTCGTCAATCAGTAACAGTTTCTCCACCTTATTTTCCAGGAGAATCTTCTGAGCGGATACCAGATCTGTTTCTTCCGGTGCGGTGACGAGGTTTTCTTTCGTCATGACGGCTTCGATCCGCGTGTCTTCTCCTTCCAGAAATCGCAGGTCGCGACTGGTCAAAATACCACGCAGAGTGCCGTCTTCTTCGGTGATGGGGACGCCGCCGATGTTCCGCTCGGTCATGATCCGACGAGCTTCGCCGACGGTCGCACTCGGCCGCAGAGTCAGCGGATCAGCGATGACGCCATTCTCGCTGCGTTTGACCCGGTCGACTTCCATCGTCTGCTGCTCGATCGACATGTTCTTATGAATGATGCCGATGCCGCCTTCCTGAGCCAGAGCGATCGCCATGTCACTTTCCGTGACCGTGTCCATCGGGCTGCTGATCACGGGAACGCTGAGTGAAATCCGTCGAGTGAACTGCGTGGCGAGTATGCATTCGGACGGAAGAATTTCGCTGAAGGCGGGTTCCAGCAAAACGTCGTCAAAAGTGATACCTTGGCAGACGATGCGATCCTGCATGATCGAGTTCCTGTGAGCGAGACGCGTTGAAGAAAATGACCATTGAAAAAATGACCAATGACCAAAGGCAGGCGTGGGCGACTGGTCGTCAAGCCCGCTTCACCTGGACATTGGTCATTGATCATTGGTCATTCAGCACTTCGATGTGCCAACTGGTCATTCATGCCGCAGGATAGCGTTTTTGAGCGAATTCGACAGCGAAACGAGCTCGGCAACTTGCAGTTCTTCCGCCCGAATTTCCGGAGCGATGCCTTCCGCAGCGAAGCATTCATCGATCGTCGCTTTCGGAGTCTGCTTGCGATACATCCCGCAAACCACGCTCCGCATATGCTTGCGGCGATGCTGGAAGACTCGACGAACGAAGTCCTGATAAAAAACTCGATCGTCGATCTTCGCCCGCTGTTCCGGCCGCGGAGTGATCTTCACGACGGCCGAATCGACTTTCGGTCGAGGCCAGAAAATCGTCGGCGGCATCCGCTTGATCACTTTCACCTTAGCCTGAGCCTGCAGCCACGCCGCCAGCGAACCGTACTTCGAAACTCCCGGCGAGGACGCCATCCGCTCGGCCAGTTCGAGCTGAATCGTGGCCACGATCTTTTCCCACGGCAGTTCGGTCGCGACAAGATTCGAAATCAGCGGCGTTGCAATGTTGTACGGCAGGTTGGCAACCATCTTCAGCCGCCGCCCGGGTTTCGCATCAAGCTGCTTCTGCACTTCCGCGATGACTTCCGGAGCGATCTGATTCTTGTTCTTCAGAGCGTCCAGGTTCATCAGCGTGATGTTGTCGAAGTTCGCCGTCTGAGCCTTCGCGAGCCCGTACATGTTGTTGTCATACTCGACCGAAACCACATGCCCGGCCGCAACGCCCATGAACGTCGTCATCCCACCCGTGCCCGACCCGACTTCCAGCACGACGTCATCAGCGGTCAGCTCAGCCTCTTCGACGATGAACTCGATAATGTTGATATCGATCAGAAAGTTTTGACCAAGATCCCCACGAGGATTGAAACCATGTTTGTTGAACAGGTCCATCAGATGAGATCGGGTTTGTCGAACAGCTTCGCGCATGTGTAGAGGTATTTCAGGTGTTCTTGAAGTTTTGAACGCAGAGGACGGAGAGGTGAAAAACGCAGAGATCAGGGAGAGATGAAACTGCTGTTCGCAGCTTAATACATTGTGCAGAAAGTTCTTACTGAGACTTGTTCAGTGGAGCAAATCACTGAGGCCGGAACGTTCTCCGCTGCCTCTGCGGTTTTTCCTCTCCGTCCTCTGCGTTCAAAAAATGAACTTTCAAGAACGGCCAGCCAACAGCTTGTCGACGTACTTCCCGAGGATATCCGTCTCGATGTTAACGATCTCGCGTTCGGTCCGAATCCCAAGCGTCGTGACTTCGAGCGTGTGAGGAATCAACGCGACGCTGAATCGGTCCTCTTCGACGTTGACCACGGTCAGGCTGATTCCGTCGACCGTGACCGACCCCTTCGGCACCATCAACCGAGCCAGCTCGGTCGAAACCTTGAACCACATCGTGACCCACTCGCCGTCCCGGTCGACTGAAATGACTTCGCCGGTTCCGTCAACGTGCCCCTGGACGAAGTGCCCGCCGAGCCGTCCATCAACCGGCAACGACCGTTCCAGATTCACGGGATGCCCGCCAGCCAGTTTGCCGAGATTCGTCTTCGAAAGCGTTTCCGTTCCCGCCTGAAACGCCGCAGTCTCATCGGCAAGCTCGATCACCGTCAGGCAGCAACCGTTGATGCAAACGCTGTCGCCGATGCCGAGTCCGCTTCGAATCTCAGCTGGCACCAGAATATCTAACCGCACGGCGTCACCTTCCGGAACGATCGCCGTAACCTTGCCCTGTCCTTCCACCAGCCCCGTAAACATTTTGATTCTCGTATTGTCGTAGGTCAGGCTTCGCCTGACGGAGTCTGTATTCGGCGAAAAATAATACTGACGCAAAGTCGCGAAGACGCAGAGTTTCGCAAAGGAATCTCAAAAAATGTCTTTGCGTTCCTTAGCGGCTTTGCGCCTTTGCGTCAGTTCTGTCAGCACTCCGTCAGGCGGAACTTGAACTACGGCGTCGAAGACTGCTCCTGAGACTTCGGCGTCATCACGCTTTGCCAGAGTGCTCGGCAGGGCGAAGCGAAGGCGAAGTAGCAGAAGATCAACGGCACAGCCATTTCCCGAACGCTGAAGACAACGGCTCCGGTAAAGACAATTTGAATGAGATGACCGCGGCTGCGTTTTCCGCTGAAGAGCTGATTGAAAACGTGTGAATATCGAATCCGCGAAACCATCAGGCAGGCAACGGCCAGCGTGATCAGCGGCAGGATCTCCAGCAACGCCGGCTCCAGCCAGGCTGCTAGTCGCTGGGCAAATTCCGACACTTGAGCGTTTGGCGCCGTCAGGTTTCCGAGCCCGTACATCGCGACAGGGAACGATGCGATGACTCCCGCCGCGGCCGGAGATGGAAGCCCGCTGAAGACATCGTGCGAGTCTTCTTCGTCGGTTTCGATCGTGAATCTGGCGAGGCGAAGAATCGCACAAGCGACGTACAGTCCGGCGATCACCCACATGATTCGAGGATGAATCATGCTCTGCAGCGAGAACTGACGCATCAGGAATGCCGGCGCGACTCCAAACGTGACGACGTCACAAAGGCTGTCGAGCTGAGCACCGAACTCGCTGGACTGATTCGCCCACCGAGCGGCTCGGCCGTCCAACGCGTCAAACAGCATGCCTCCGAAGATGCACATCGACGCGTACAGCAAATGCGAGTCGCCAGCCTGCACATCTTCGATGCCCAGCCGAGCGGCATAAGTAATGGCCGCAAACCCGCACAGCGCGTTGCCGAGTGTCAGCAGCGTGGGCAGGACAGCAAATGCTCGTTCGCGTTTACTCATAAGAAGTCGCCAGTACGGGGATGATTCAGCTCGGGCGTCGAATTCGATCGAGATATAACGCCGGACCTGCTCCCGAATTCCTGCCGTTCTACGATCGTTCACCGCTCCACGCAACGGTCGCGATTGATCGAGGCTCAATTCCTGACAAATCCTGACGATACATCCCGGATAGTCAGCCGTGTTTGAACCGGCCGACCGTGATTTTCCGAAGCCAACCCCAATCGGCTACCAAGCCGAATGATCGTCATGCCCGCGCAGGCGGGCACTCAGTTGCGTGTTGCTCAGGAACGTGTCCGAAACAACTTCCCGAATACGGGTGCCACTGCTGGCTTGCCCAGCAGTGCCTGAATATTGCGAAGAATCACTGCTGGCAAGCCAGCAGTGGCACCCGACGGCTCACCAAATCGGGAACTTATCCCGAACGCATTCCTTAATGCTGGCTTCCCGCCTGCGCGGGAATGACGAAATCAGTTTTCGAGCGACGAGGAGATGACGGAATCAGAATTTGCCGCGACTGGTCACTCCGACTTCGGAGCGAGAATCCCCAGCCCTCGAAGCTTCTCGCCACACTCATCGCGTTCACGGCTGCGCTTCAGGCCGCCCCATTTCTCGTCCTGAACTTCCAGGAACAACGCTTCGTCGAACGGCGGAGCAACGCCGCGTTCCGCCCCGACCGCCATCAGTCGCTGAATGACTCCCTGGTCAGGCTGCGTCAGAAACTTTCCGTTGATGCGGTAGTCGCTGAACGCTTCCCAGACGCAGGGGAACAGCGGCTGGACGATCTCTTCGCCAATCGTGCGAGCGAACTCGCGAATCTCCAACTGAGCGTGCGAGTCCATCCGCAGCGCCAGAAAGTGCAGCAGATTGTGCAGATCAACTTTCCAGTAGGCTTCCGTGTAGGTCGACAGCGGAAGGTCCTTGCGAGCCTGTTCCCGAGCGACGCCCTTGTCGAGCCGTTCCTGATAAACGCGGCGAGACATCTCCTGCAGCTCTTTCTCGGAAGCCGACATTTCGGCGCCGAGCGTGTCGTCCAGCAGCCCGTCGCTACCCTGCCGATTGGATTCCGCCTGCGTTCGCCATTCGCCTGGCGGAGTCGCCTGCATGGCGTCGATGGCGATCGAGTATCGCGTGCTGTACTCGTTCACGTTGGCCGTACGGTGCCGAATCCACTGCCGCCAGCAGTCCATCGGAACTCGAACGAGCAGTTTGATCTCGGCCATTTCAAACGGTGTCGAATGCCGATGCCGCATCAGATAACGGATCAACGTCCGGTCATCGGAGACTTTTCGCGTGCCCTCGCCGTAACTCACCCGAGCGGCCTGCGTCACGGCCGCGTCGTCGCCCATGACGTCGACCAGGCAAACAAACCCGTCGTCCAGCACCTGGAACTTCTTCCAGCGAAGTTCCTCGACAAGGACTGCGCGTTCCTGCGCTGCCTGCTGGTTAGCTGAAGAATCGCCGTCCGTGCTCTGAGAATCGGTCATCGAATAATCCGTAAACCTGCTGCGTCGGCCGAGTGCGGGAAGAAAGCCGTGTCAAGAAGTGAGGAAAAACGCTCCGCGAGCGAATTCTTGACACCCACGCCCCCGACGTCCAGCGAGTGAGCACTCGGCGAGGAATCCAGATAATCGCATTCACCTTGTCACGATGCCAACGACACAATGAGGTTTGAGCATCTCAATAGAATTTGGTCATCCGGTGGATGACGTGCCCAAGGATAGTGTTCCAGGCGGCTTCGGTGCTGGTGTCCCACTGTTTGTCGAAGCGACGGGCTGTATCGATCAATGCGACACGCCAAAGATCGTATCAAATGCGACTTGATATTGAGATTGCGACGGTCGTGTGACTTCGCTCTTTCAGTGATTTCCCGCAAACCTTCGGGATCGCCAGCCGTCGCTGCCGCGGCAAGTTTGAGCGACCTCAACAGCATCTTGTTCTGCTTGGCGAAGTCGGTATGGGCGAATTTGCTTCGCACTTCAGGGGACGACGCGATGAATCGATCGTAAAAGGTCGGAATGAAATTGCTCGATTGCGTGCATCTTTCCAGGCTGCTCTTGAAAATCTCTTTAGGAGTCAGAGTGCTCACTGAGAGGTTGTGATTTTTTTGAAGATGGTGAACGGATTGACCTGGCCCGG
>CALDJX010000437.1 GCA_937899075.1 uncultured Planctomyces sp.
GACGGATCCTTCTCGACCAGAGACTTCACGATCGCGATCAACGATCTGGACGAGTTCGACATCTCGGCGATCAGCGATGCGAACGCGACGCTGGACAATGTCGACGAGAACGCGGCGGTCGGGACGACGGTCGGTGTGACGGCCTTCGCCAGCGATGGTGACGCGACAACGAACGGCGTGACGTACTCGCTCGACGATGATTCGACCGGACAGTTCGCGATCAACGGATCGAGCGGGCTGGTCACCGTCGCGGGCGCGATCGATCGCGAAGCCGGAGCCACGCGGACGATCACCGTGCGAGCGACCAGCGATGACGGATCCTTCTCGACCAAAGACTTCACGATCGCGATCAACGATCTGAATGACAACGCGCCAATCGTCGGGGCGGGACAGTCATTTAACGTTCTGGAATTTGCGTCGAACGGGGACAGCCTGGGAACAGTGGCAGCCACAGATATCGACACTGTCGGCACGATCCAGAACTGGATGATTACGGCCGGAAACAGTGACGGGATCTTCGAGATCGACGCCACGTCTGGCGAGCTGCGGGTTTTTGACAACTCCGCATTGAATTTCGAAGCCACATCAAGCTTCGTGCTGACGGTTACCGTTCAGGATGGAGTTAACACCTCGACGCAGCAGACAGTTTCGGTCGGCGTGATTGACGAGAACGACATTCCGGTTCTCGTTGCCAGTACCGGCACATCGGTGGTCGAGGGCGGAGCAGTAACGATTACCGCTGCCGAGCTATCGGTTACCGATCAGGATGAACTCCCGAGCCAGATTCAGTACTCCGTCGTCGACCTTCCGGGTGCCGGACATTTGGAACTGACCACCGATCCGGGAGTCGCGATCAGCAGCTTTACTCAAAGCGACATCGACGCTGGCCGCCTGCAGTACATCCACGATGGTTCAGAAGCGGATGACAGTTTCTCGTTCACCGTGAGCGACGGAAGCGGTGGATCGATTGGACAAACGGACTTCTCAATCACGAATCTGAGAGTCAACGACGCTCCGATAAATTCTACGCCGGCCTCGCAGACAGTGAACGAGGATACGCCGCTCGTATTTTCAACGGCCAATGGCAATTTGATTTCTGTCAGCGACGTCGACCTGAACGGAAGCTTGATCGGAGTCCGTCTGGTGGCGACAAACGGGACACTGACGCTTGCCTCGGCAACCGGTCTGGTCTTTGCAAACGGGGACGGTACCCAGGACCCCAGCATGGTGTTCGCAGGGACGATTACTGATGTGAATGCGGCGTTGGACGGTCTGAGGTTCGACCCGGATGCGGACTTTAACGGCCCGGCCAGCATCCGAATCGTGTCCCGAGACATGGGCAGCAGCGGGAGTGGCGGTGAGCAGATCGACGACGACACGATCAACATTTCTGTGACTGCTGTAAACGATAACCCGGTAGCAGCTGACGATAATTTCTCGACCAGTGAGGACAATACGCTGACGGTCTCGGCCGCGAGCGGTCTGCTTGCCAACGACTCAGATATCGACGGAGACAGTCTCGCCGTGGTTGCAGTCACCGGAACAGCGAATGGAGCGTTGTCACTCAATGCTGATGGATCGTTCGTCTACACGCCGAACACGAACTTCAACGGCGTTGACATGTTTACTTATCGAGCAACTGACGGCAGCCTGCAAAGTGAAACCAGGACGGTCACTCTGAACGTTGTGGCCGTCAACGATGCGTCGGTGTCGGTTGATGACGCGTTTGTCATGGACCAGCTAACCGTTCTCAAACTTTCGGCGGCCAATGGGGTGCTGATTAACGATCTCGACGTCGAAGCCGACGCGCTGCAGGCCGTGCTGGTTGACGGGCCTCAAAACGGCCGACTCGTTCTGAATGCCGATGGTTCGTTGACCTACACACCAAATGCCACATTCTTCGGCGAAGAAGTTTTCACCTACCGGTCTGTGGATGGGACCGACGATGGCTCGCTCGCAACAGTTCGGATCACTGTTCGGCAGACGGTCACATCAGGGGGAGGTGGCGGTGATGGTGATGGAAACTCCAACGGTGATGGTGACGGCAGTTCGACCGGGGATAGCGGTACTGATCAGACCGGCGAAACCGGGACAGGCAACGGACCTCCTGTGAACGTGACAACCGGAGACGGTACAGGCAACGGGTCTGGCAACTCCAACTTGAATGACCTGTTGACAAGCCCCCCAACTGACACTTCGACGATTGATTTGGAAGACTCTGCTGACGAAACGCGTGACACAACGGCGGAGACCGACGGCAATCAAGGCGATGGTCCTGAGCATGATCATTCATCGTTTGTCGTGGCTTTGCGAATCGACGATCGGGGAGAACTTCGAGACCGACTAACGGGAAGAATCGTCGAAGATGCCGGAGTTGTCGTCTTCACTTCGACGGACGTCGGCTCGATGGTCTACGTCCTTGAGCAAACTGGTTTCTGGACGGAACTCGACACCTTCGAGCAGGACGTACAGAACTCGATCCTGCAGGAAGGCGAGTGGGAAGATCTGGTCGTCGAGACAACGACTGTGGCGGGGACAACTCTGACGGTCGGGTACATCGTCTGGTTGTTGAGAAGTGGCTCAGTTGTCTTCGGCCTTATTTCATCACTACCAGCATGGACGATGATGGACCCTCTGCCTGTGCTGCAAAGCGGTCTGGAGAGCCTGGGTGACACCGACGATTCCGACGACGACTCGCTGCAAGGCATTCTGCAGGCACATCACGACGGAATGGAAATACCGGAAGAATCGTTTGAACGATAATCGGCGCGGAACTCTCGCTCGAACCCACACAACGAACTCATTTGAAGACAAAACTGGAAACATCGCGTTCCGAAACTCCGCTGCTGATTGTTTCTGATGCGAAGCTTCCACCAACGTTTGCCTCCTGGACCAAATCATGAAGTACCTTCTTCAGAAACTGCCGATCACGGTTAAGCTCGCGTTTTGCGTCGTCAGTTTGATCGGCAGCGAGTTGATGGTCGCACGTACGTTGGGGTTGATCGAAAACCACGAAAACATCGTCATGAAAGGACGGTCGGATCTTTGCGAAGCCGTCGCGATTCACTTTTCGCTGCTGGCGATGCGCGAAGACGTCAGCACGATGCAGAAGTGCCTGCACGCAATCGAAACTCGTAATGACATGATCGAGTCGATTGGCGTTCGGCGAGCTTCCAGCGAGCTTCTGGTCGAAGTCGGCAGTCACTCGCAACACTGGACGCCGCCGGAAGACGGGCGCTCAACATCCACCTCGATGATCGTTCCCATTTCGTCGCAAAGCGAACGGTGGGGTTCGGTCGAAGTTCAGTTCAAGCAGACACAGGCATCACAATGGGGACCGTGGCTCTCGGACCCGTTTGTCCGTTTAATGATCTACATGACGGTCGTCAGCGCAATCGTCTTCTATCTGTTCTTTGTGAAGGTGTTGAGGCAGCTCAACCCGGCAAAGGTGATTCCTGGCCGAGTTCGATCGGCTCTTGACACTTTGACAGAAGGTCTGCTGATTCTCGATTCTCACGAGACGATTGTTCTGGCCAATAAGTCATTCAGCCAGATGGTCGGACGAGCGCCCGATGCCATGATCGGAATGAAAGTGTCGAGTCTTGCATGGCGACAACGTTGCATGCAGGGCGATGCCGACGACACTCCGCTTCCCTGGCAACTGGCATTCACTAATCGCGAATCGGCAACAGGAGCGTTGTTCGACTTCGACGTCAGCGACTCAGAACGTCGAACACTTGTTGTGAACGCGTCGCCGATCTTTGGTCCCAAAGGCGGAGCCCAGGGCGTGTTGACGAGTGTTGAAGACGTCACGCCGCTCGAACGTAAAAAACGCGAACTCAGCATGACGCTCGATCAACTTCGCACCAAGTCGGAGCAGATTCGTCAGCAGAACGAAGAACTGGAAAAGCTGGCGACGACCGACCCGCTGACCGAATGTTTGAACCGTCGATCATTCTTTACGTACTTCGAGGAGCATTGGGCGCGAGCTGTCGAAGGAAAACTGCCCATCTCGGGCATCATGGTCGATATCGACTTCTTCAAGTCAATCAACGACGACTTTGGCCACGCGGTTGGCGACGACGTGTTGCGAATAATCGCGGCCACTTTGCGGGATTCAGTGCGACTCGGCGATCTTGTCTGCCGGTATGGTGGGGAAGAATTCTGCGTCCTGCTCCCACACACGGATATCGACACCGCAACGGCGATCGGTGAGAAAATTCGTTTGGCAGTTGCTGCGGCGAAGTTTCCTCAGCTTTCGGTCACCGCAAGTCTGGGCGTTTCATCGATCACACTCGGCCCTAAAGAACCTCACGACATGCTCGATCAGGCCGACAAGTGCCTGTACGTCGCCAAACGAAATGGTCGCAACCAGGTCGTGCGGTTTGATCAGGTTCCCGAAGATGTCAAAGTCGACGAGGAAGCGGTGTCGCGAACTCGACCGGAAGAATCCAGCTTCGAATCGGATGGTACGTCGCAGGTGCCTTACCGAGCTGTCGCCGCGTTGTTGTCAACTTTGGCCTATCGACATTCCGAAACGGCCGGACATAGTCGACGAGTTGCGGATCTTTGTCTGATGGCGGCCGAAGGCCTGCTTACCCCGAAAGAGACCTACACCCTGGAGATTGCCGCGCTGCTTCACGACATCGGAAAAATCGGCGTGCCCGATGCCATTCTGTTGAAGACTGGACCGTTGACGCTCGACGAGTGGGAAGTCATGCGGCAGCACGATCGCATCGGCGTGGAAATTGTCCGAGCGTCATTCGACTGCGAACCGGTTACGTCGATTGTGGAGTGCTACCGTGCTCACTTTGGTGGCACTCGAAACCGTCCCGGTCTTCCATCAGGGGAAGCGATTCCGGTCGGAGCTCGGGTTCTGGCAATCGCCGATGCCTACGACGCGATGACCACCGATCGACCTTATCGGAAATCGCTAAGTCAGGAAGAAGCGTTCGACGAACTTCGGCAGTGCGGAAACACTCAATTCGATCCTGGAATAGTCGAACGATTCATTACGATGGTCGTCGCAAACGCCCGCCCAACGCTGGATGAGGATTCGACAGCATCTTTGTCGAGAGATGCGGCACTCGGAATCGGTCAGCACATCGAACGGTTGATCAACGCGTTGGAGACTCAGGACTTTGATGGCATGAACGCCCTGGCCGGCCGTTTGCATTCGATCGCCGAGCAGGATGGTCTGCCGCTCTTCGCGGAGCGAGCAGAACGACTTCGTGACGTTATCTCGTCCGACGGCGAATTGCTGGACATTCTGGACGCAGCAAACGATCTGATCGATCTCTGCCGGTCAACACAGTCTGCCTGGTTGCGAACGGACGAATCCGTAGCCGTCACCCGCTAACAATGTCGACGTTCTATTCAGTCAAATTAGAAGTCAGCACTTTTCGGAACGCGCGGGAACGGGATGCAGTCTCGGATGTTCTGCATTCCGGTCATCAGTTGGATCAGCCGTTCGAAGCCGAGTCCGAATCCGGAATGCGGGACGGTTCCGTATCGTCGAAGATCGACGTACCACCAGTATTCTTCCGGCTCGAGCCCGCACTCTTTCATGCGGGCTTCCAGCACGTCCAGGCGTTCTTCACGCTGACTGCCGCCGATGATTTCGCCAATGCGAGGAACCAGGACGTCCATTGCTCGAACGGTTTTTCCGTCATCGTTGCACCGCATGTAGAACGGTTTGATCGTTCGCGGATAGTCGAACAAAATGACCGGCTGCCGGAAGTGCTGTTCGGTCAGGAATCGTTCGTGTTCGGACTGCAGATCGTGACCCCACTCGACGGGATACTCAAACTTCTGCCCGCTCTTTTGAAGGATGTCGACGGCTTCCGTGTAAGGCAGTCGGATGAACTCGTTGTCGGTAATGTTGCGGAGAGTCTCCAGTACGGTGTTGTCGATCCGCTGGTTGAAGAATTCCATATCTTCGGCACATCGTTCCAGCACACGGTTGATAACGTGCTGGACAAACTTTTCTGCGAGAGCCATGTTGTCCGTCAGGTCGTAAAATGGCATCTCCGGTTCGATCATCCAGAACTCAGCCAGATGCCGAGTCGTGTTTGAGTTTTCCGCGCGGAACGTCGGACCGAACGTGTAACACTCGCCCATTCCGCACGCAAAGATTTCCGCTTCAAGCTGCCCACTGACGGTCAGTGCCGCCTTCTTGCCGAAGAAGTCCTGAGAGTAGTCGAGCTTCGTCTGCACTTCGGCGATCCGCTCGAGATTGAGGGTCGTCACCGAGAACATTTGCCCGGCGCCTTCGCAGTCGCTGGTCGTGATGACGGGCGTCTGGATGTAATAGAAGCTGCGATCCTGGAAGAACTCGTGAACAGCCGCTGACGCCGCGTTTCGGACGCGAGTAATCGCGCCGAATGTGTTGGTTCGCGGACGAAGATGAGCGATCTCGCGCAGGAATTCGAAGCTGTGCCGCTTCTTCTGAAGAGGATAGCTGTCACCGTCGGCCGTGCCGTGCAGAATCAGCTCCGTGGCGTGAAGTTCGACCCGCTGACCTTTGCCGGGAGAGTCTTTCACCTCGCCAGTAACGGAGATGCAGCTTCCGGTTGTCACATCTTTAATCACGTCGTAACCGGGAGTGTCCGCGTCGACGACGATCTGGATGCTGCTGAAACAGCTGCCGTCATTCAGCTCGACGAATGAGAAGCTTTGCTTCGAGTCGCGGCGTGTGCGGACCCAGCCTCCGACCTTGACCGTGTCACCCGGCTGGGCGTCTTTCAGAACCTTTGCGACGTGGGTTCTCACCATTAATTCGCTCCGTCGGTTGGTGATGCGCCGACTCGTGAGACGCAACATCCGGTTGCGATCGATCAGCCGTCGGCATTCAGGATTTCAGCGATTCGACTGCCGCGTCACGGGTGTCAAACAGATTCCAGAGACGATCCACCTGCGTGACTGTAAGGACGTCAGCGCAAGGGCCCTTCGCACAGCAGACACTTAGATTCCCGCCATTAGCTGTCAGGCGACGCCAGACTCGAAACAGTGTTCCCAGGAACGCTGATCCGAAAAATTTTGTCCGGGCCATATCAATGACGATCAACGGTGGGTCCGCCGACTTGGCGACTTCCAGCAACTCGGCAGCCGCTGCCGCGAGGGCTGGCTCGTCCAGGTTGTCGTACTGTTCACCCAGAATGATCACGGTGACGCCGTCGTTTATCAGAATTTCCAAGTCAGATTTTGACATCGTGTTGCCCATCCACGTCGGTTGCTGCCCGCTACCGTTCTGTACGTTTCATTAAGAGTATCAACGTACGACGTCAATGTAGAGCGGACCGGCGTGGCATCTCCGGAAAATTGGCGCATCAACGCCAGAGTCTTTTTTCAGATAGTGGATGCCAGATTGAACGCGTCAGTCAACAGTTGTCCGAGACGAACGACGAATCGAGCCGCGTCGGCACCATTGATCACTCGATGGTCGTACGACATCGACAACGGCAGCATGAAGCGCTCTTCAATTTCGCCGTCGATGATCTGCAGCTCTTTGCGGCCGCGCGACATTCCCAGGATGGCGACTTCGGGGTAGTTCACAATCGGCGTGAACGCCGTGCCGCCGATTCCGCCGAGATTCGTAATCGTGAAACACGCTCCCTGCATCTCGTCCATCGTGACTTTGCGATCGCGGGCACGGCCGGCAACATCGGCCAGCTCGATGACGATTTCGGCGACGCTCTTCTGATCACAGTTTTTGATCACGGGAACGAGCAGACCGTTCGGAGTGTCGACCGCACAGCCGATGTTGAAGTATTTGCGGTAAACGATTTCGTTGGTCTGTGGGTCGAGGCTCGAATTGAACTTCGGAAACTCTTTCAGGCAAACGACCGACGCCTTCATCGCGATGGCGGTCATTGTGACTTTCGGAGCACCCGTCTTCTTCGCATTTTCCGAATATCGGCGGCGAGCTGCTTCCAGATCGGTGATGTCGATGAGGTCGTGCTGAGTCACGTGAGGAATCACGTTCCAGCAGGTGCTGAGGTTGGCGGCTGCCGAACGCGCGATCTTGTTCATCGGCTCGCGTTCGACCGGTCCCCACTTCGTGAAGTCTGGCAGCGGCGGTGGTGTGAAACCTCCGCCTCCACCTGAAGCGGCTCCGCCACCTTCCATGACTCGTTTGACGTGTGACTTCACATCTTCCTGTGTGATTCGTCCGCCGGCTGCCGAACCTGAGACGTCGTGAAGGTCGACTCCCAACTGACGTGCCAATCGGCGAGTTGCCGGTCCGGCCGGTGCTGGTACTCGATCGTCCGAGGACGTGGCACTTGCTGCCGGAGCGGGCGCAGCCGTTGCGACTGGTGCAGCTGACGCTGCGGGTTGAGGTGCCGGAGCGGCGGGAGCAGCAGCGGGTTCGGCTGCCGCGGGAGCTGCCGGTGCTTCTGCGGCCGGAGCCGGAGCTGCTGCGTCTGAGGCTTCGATCGTGAGCAGGACGGCTCCGACCTTCAGCGTGTCGCCAGGATTGGCGTGAATCTTCACGACCTTGCCGCCGATCGGGCAGTCGACGTCCGTGGCTGCTTTTTCCGTTTCAACCTCGGCCACAATCATACCCGGCTCGATGATGTCTCCGACGGAAACGGTGAGTGCCGCGAGATCGACTTCTGAGATGCCTTCCCCGACGTCGGGGATTTTGAACTCGGCCATGGTTGTCTCTTCTGGTCGTGAGTTGTGATCAAGGTTTCAAATAAGCAGCTTGGTAAGCATCGCGGTAGGGTGCGTCTTGACGCACCAATCAAACTGCCGCCGTCCGGGTTGGTGCGTCAAGACGCACCCTACGGAATTAAGATTTATGCATAAAGTGGATCGACTTTTTCAGGGTCGATGCCCAGTTCAACAAGAACCTGTGGAAGTCGAGCAGCGTCGAAGTTTCCGTTCCTGGCAAGAGCTGACAACGTCGCATAGGTGACGCATTCAGCGTCGATTTCAAAGTGACGACGCAATTGTGGTCGCGTGTCTGATCGTCCGAAACCGTCGGTTCCGAGAATGACATAGTCGCCAGGAATCCATTCGCGAATCTGATCGGCCACGAGGCGAACATTGTCGCTGGACGAGATGAACGGTCCATTAATGCCGTCGAGAGTCTGCTCCAGGTAGCTGGTCTTCGCCGGTTCGGTCGGGTGCAGACGATTCCAGCGTTGAGCCACCATCGCTTCGCGACAAAGTTCGGAGTAGCTGGTGACGCTCCAGACGTCCGTGCCGATTCCGTATTGCGAAGCGAGCATATCCTGAGCCCGCAGAACTTCGTTGAGAATCGTTCCGCTTCCAAACAACTGCGGCCGCTGCTTCGCTTTCGCGTCGGATGATTCCGTGCTGCGCAGCTTGTACATGCCGCTGAGGATGCCGTCGTGGCTGCCTTTTGGCATCGCCACCATCTGGTAGTCCTCGTTGTAAACGCTGATGTAATAAATCAGTGATTCTTCATCCTGATACATTCGCTTCATGCCGTCGCGAATGATGGTGATCAGCTCGTATCCGTAGGCCGGGTCGTAGGCGACGCAGTTCGGAACGGTCGTCGCAATCAGGTGACTGTGTCCGTCTTCGTGCTGCAGGCCTTCACCGTTGAGCGTTGTCCGGCCGGAAGTACCACCAAGCAGGAAGCCCTTCGCTCGCGAATCGGCAGCACACCAGATCAGATCGCCGACTCGCTGAAAGCCGAACATCGAATAGAAGATGTACATCGGAATCATGTTGACGCCGAGGTTCGAGTACGCCGTGCCGGCCGCGATGAACGACGACAACGCTCCCGCTTCGTTGATCCCTTCTTCGAGAATCTGACCGTCTTTGGCCTCTCGATAGTACATCAACTGATTTCGGTCGACCGGCTCGTAAAGCTGGCCCTTGCTGGAGTAAATGCCGCACTGCTTGAACAGGCCTTCCATACCGAACGTTCGAGCTTCGTCGGGAATGATCGGAACCAGTCGTTTGCCGATCGACTTGTCTTTCAGCAGAAAGCTAAGGAACTGCCCGAACACGCCGGTCGTTGACCCCGACTTGTCGACGAGACGTTTATTGTGAAACTCGATGCAGGTTTCGAACGATGGGAGTTCCATCTTTTCGTCGGTGGGGCGGCGAGCCGGCAGGAAGCCACCGAGAGCGGCACGGCGTTCGTGCAGATATTTCGATTCGTTGCTTTCCGGCGACGGCTGGTAAAAATCGATGTCTTCGACGTCTTCGTCGCTGACCGGAATTCCGAATCGATTGCGGAATTCCATCAGCTCCTGCTCGTTGGCTTTCTTGACGTTGTGAGCCACGTTGCGGCCCTCGCCAGCTTCGCCGAGTCCATAGCCTTTGATCGTCTTGGCGAGGATGACTGTCGGCGAGCCTTTGTGGTCCATCGCCGCTTTGTAAGCCGCGTAGACTTTTTCAGGATCGTGGCCGCCGCGGTTGAGTTTTTCCAACTGACCGTCCGACATGTGCTCGACCATTTTCTTCAACTCAGGCGAATTGAAGAAGTGCTCGCGGATGTACGCCCCCGTTTCGACGGAGTATTTCTGATACTGACCGTCGACGACTTCGCCCATGCGTCGCACAAGAATTCCGTCCTCGTCCGCAGCCAGCAGTTGTTCCCAGAGTCCGCCCCAGATGACTTTGAGGACGTTCCAGCCGGCGCCGCGGAAGGCGGCTTCGAGTTCCTGAATGATCTTGCCGTTGCCTCGAACTGGTCCGTCGAGACGTTGCAGGTTGCAGTTCACAATGAACGTCAGGTTGTCGAGGTTTTCTCGCGAGGCCAGCGTGATCGCTCCCAGCGATTCCGGTTCGTCGATTTCGCCGTCACCCAGGAATGCCCAGACGTTGGATTTGGAAGTGTCCTGCAGACCGCGATGTTCGAGATACCTTAAGAACCGAGCGTGGTAAATCGCGGTGATCGGACCAAGTCCCATCGACACGGTCGGGAACTGCCAGAAGTCCGGCATCAGCCACGGATGAGGATAAGACGACAGTCCGCCGCCGCGAGGGATCTCGCGACGGAAGCGCAGCAGGTTGTCTTCGCTGAGTCGTCCTTCCATGAACGCTCGCGAGTACACGCCCGGCGATGAATGTCCCTGGAAGTAGACCAGGTCGCCCGTGTGGTCGTCGGTTCTGGCGTGGAAGAAGTGGTTGAAGCCGACTTCGTACAACGTCGCACAGGACGCGAACGTCGAAATGTGTCCGCCGACTCCGGCGTAGTCGCGATTCGCTCGCACAACCATCGCCATCGCGTTCCAGCGAATGATGCTTTTGATGCGTCGTTCGAGGTCCCGATTGCCCGGATAGGGTGGCTGATCCTGCGTCGAAATTGTGTTGATGTAGGGAGTGTTCGCGGTGAACGGCAAATGCACTCCGCACTGATAAGCTCGCTCCTGGAGCAACGTCAGCATCTGCTGAACCCGCTCGCGGCCGTACCGATGCAGCAGGTCGTCCAGCGAATCGAACCACTCGTCCAGTTCTGCCGGATCAAAGTTCGTGGCCGGGTCGACGCCTGATGCCTGCGTGACGTTTTCAGTCATGGATTGCTCTGAGAACTGTGGGGAGTTTTGTCTGGAAACCGGAGAATTGGCCGGCAGCGTGGGGCGGCCGAATCCGTTCCATGGCCGAATTTCGCTGAAAGATTTGAGCGACTGCGACGCCGCCGGGTTCGTTCGCCTCTGCCGAAAT
Source organism: uncultured Planctomyces sp. (assembly GCA_937899075.1). Lineage (GTDB taxonomy): Bacteria > Planctomycetota > Planctomycetia > Planctomycetales > Planctomycetaceae > JABMPE01. The sequence goes on from CALDJX010000437.1 coordinate 11,650, forward strand.
TATTCCATTCTGCAGTGCGGAAAATCGCTGGAAGCTCCTGAAGGGTTGAGGATTATGCCAGTCCGTCCTGGCACCGGCAACCAAGGCAGAGAGACTGCGTAGTTATGGCGTTCTGGTTGCTGATTCCGCTTGACTGACCGATGCGTTAATTCGCTGGCTGGCTCCCGAAACCGTACAGTTTTGATCACATAAGCCAATCTGGGTTGCTGCCTGTTGGCTTGCAGTCCGAATGTGACAGCGATATTTTTTGACTAATCAAAAACCTCACTGCCTTGCGGGAAAAACCGAGTTTCTGAGTGACTCTCCGCTCGCAGATTCGGTCATGACTCAACGAATATTGGAATCTTGTTCACTCGGAGATTTGAGATGAGCCGACACACCCAGGGACCACTGACATCGACCGCTCGCCTCGCGGGGCTGAGTGGAATCGCCATTGCAGCGGCACTCGTCTGCGGGTGCTCCGGCTCGAACGATCCAGCAGCGACCAACGGCTCTTCCGAAGGAACCGGGAGAGTTGGAGCAGCTTCCGGAAGCGGGAAGCTCAACATCGTCACCACAACGGCGATGGTCACCGACATCGTTACAGCCGTCGCCGGTGACCGAGGCGTCGTGACGGGACTGATCACCGGAAATCAGGACCCGCACATGTTCACAGCGGGAAGCAACGACGTGAAGAAGATGATCGGGGCCGACGCCGTCTTCTACACCGGCCTGATGCTCGAAGGACGCATGGCGGACGACTTCGCCCGCGTCGGTCGGAAAGGCAACCCCGTGTTTCCCGTGACCGAAGGACTGGATCGAGAGAAGCTGCGCGAGCCGCCCGAATTCGAAGGCCACTGGGATCCGCACGTCTGGATGGACGTCGAACTGTGGAGTGAGTGCGTCGCGCACGTTGCCAAAGAACTCGGTGCGCTGGACGCCGCATCAAGCGACGACTACGTCGCCAGAGCCGACGAATTCCGAAAACAACTGACCGAACTCGACGGCTACATCAAAAAGGTGATCGCCACGATCCCGAAAGAGCAACGCTTCCTGGTGACTGCTCACGATGCATTCGGCTATTTCGCTCAGGCCTACGGAATCGAAGTGAAAGCGATCCAGGGGATTTCCACGGACTCGCAGGCCGCTATCGCAGACATCAACTCGCTCGTCGATTTCATCGTCGAAAACAAAGTGCCGGCGATTTTTGTCGAGTCGAGCGTTTCTCAAAAGAACATCGAAGCCGTCATCGAAGGCTGCGGCTCACGCGGCTGGACACTGAAGATCGGAGCCGAGCTTTATTCCGACGCGATGGGCAAAACTGGTTCTTACGAAGGCACCTACATCGGCATGATGGATCACAACGCGACAAAAATCACCAGATCCCTCGGCGGCGAAGCTCCGGAAAAGGGATGGCAAGGCAAACTCAGTAGTTCGGAAAAGGACTGACTGCAATCTGTAGGCTGGGACGCGTCCCAGCTTGATTCAATTGCTGGGTCTCGACCCAGCCTACGCCTACTTCGCGTCAAGACTGAACACCAACATGGAACCAGGAACCAGGAACCAGGAACCACCACTCTCGACCGGCGAAGTCGTCCATCCAGAATGGTCGCCGCTGTCGATTCACGACATGACTGTCGCCTATCACCGGCAGCCGGTTCTGTGGGACATCGATTACGACGCTCCACCTGGAAAGTTGATCGCGATCGTCGGCCCGAACGGCGCCGGCAAGAGCACGCTCATTAAGGCGGCGTTAAATCTCATTCCGACCATTTCCGGCAGTGTGGCGGTGTTTGGCGGCGAGTATCGCAAGCAGCGAGGCCGCGTGGGCTACGTTCCGCAGCGGAGTTCCGTCGACTGGGATTTCCCGGTCAACGCTCTGGAGGCCGTCACGATGGGCCTGTACCGAAAGATCGGCTGGTTCCGGCCCGTGCGAAAGCGGCATCGTCAGCTCGCGATGAAAGCGCTGGTCCGAGTCGGCATGCAGGACTTTGCGATGCGGCAGATCAGCCAGCTTTCCGGCGGTCAGCAGCAACGAGTATTCCTCGCACGAGCCCTTGCACAGGAAGCCGATCTGTACCTCATGGACGAACCCTTCGCCGGAGTCGACGCGGCCACCGAACGAGCCATCGTCGACGTGCTGCGGGATCTTCAACAGGCAGGCAAGACGGCGCTGGTCGTCCATCACGACCTTCAAACGGTCGAGGAATACTTCGACGAAGTCATCCTGCTCAATCTTCGCCTCGTCGCCAGCGGCCCGGTCGAAGAAGTCTTCACGACAGCAAACCTGCGAGCCACCTACGGCGGCAAACTGGCTCTACTCGACCAGGTCGGCCACCGCATGACGATGCGAGGCGAGCGGTGAGAGCCGAACATCGAACATCGAATATCGAACACTCAACGTCGAACGGTCAGTGCCGAAGGTTGAAGTTCGAAGCCAAAGGGACAGCTCGCGCAACGGCATCGTCACTTCGATGTTCAATGTTGAATGTTCGATGTTCGATGTTCCTCTTTCTCCTCTTCCTTCTTTTCTTCACGTTTCCGGCAACGACATTCGCCGCCGAGTCCAACGACATCATCCGCGTCCTCACCCTGCAGGATTACAACACGCGAGTTGTTCTACTGGGAACGCTGCTGCTTGGAGTGACGTCGGGAATCGTCGGCACGTTCATGCTGCTCAGGCGGCAGGCGTTGATCGGCGATGTGGTCAGTCATTCTGCATTACCAGGCGTTGCGATCGCGTTTCTGATTGGCGAAGCGGTTTCACCAGGATCGGGACGCTCGCTGCACTGGCTGCTGGCCGGAGCCGCCGCGACGGGATTACTCGCCGTTGTTTGCGTCGGGATCATTCGACGTTACTCCGTCGTGAAGCCGGACGCTGCACTGGCGACGGTTCTCGGAGTCTTCTTCGGCTTCGGAGCTGTCCTCTTTAAGACTGTCCAGGAACTTCCGACCGGCAACCAGGCTGGTCTGCAGCAGTTCATTCTGGGTTCTGCGTCGACGATGATCGCTTCCGATGTTGCCATCATCGCGAAAGCCACCGTTGTCGTGCTTGTGCTCAGTCTTCTGCTTTTCAAAGAGCTGGCAATTCTGAGCTTCGACGAAGACTTCGCTGCGGCTCAAGGCTGGCCGACGGGAATGCTGGATCTGGGCCTCACCGGACTTGTTGTCGGCATCACGGTGATCGGCCTGGAAAGCGTCGGCATCCTGATGGTCGCTTTGCTCATCACCCCTCCGACCGCTGCGAGATTCTGGACGGACAACTTTGCGAGGATGACGCTCGTCGCGGCCGCCATCGGTGGAGCCAGCGCGACCGTCGGTTGCCTGCTGAGTGCCATGGTGCCAAAGCTGGCGGGCGGTCCGACGATCGTGCTTTCCGGAACGGCGTTCTTCATTCTGAGTATGTTGTTCGGGACGCGCCGAGGCATCGTGCATCGCTGGCTTCGGCAAGCCGCTAATCGAAGTCGTATCGGCCGCGATGATCTGTTGCGAGCGATGTACGAGATCATCGAAGCTCGGCTGGTCTCCTCCGCCGACGAGACTGTCAACGCGGACGGTCTTAACATCAGCCCATCCCTGAATGGCGGCGAGGCGACCGTCGAAGAGTCTGCATTGTTCGCCAGGCAGGCCGTTCAAATTTCGGAGCTGTTGAATCATCGGTCGTGGTCCGCTCGCCGGGTTCGGCAGGTCATCGCTGCGGCCGAGCGGGAAGGCACGATCCGCATGGACTCAGAAACCGGCTGGAGACTGACGAGTTCCGGCGCGACGACTGCCCGTCGCGCCGTTCGTAATCATCGCCTGTGGGAGCTGTATCTGATCTCGCACGCCGAGATCGCTCCCAGCCATGTCGACCGCGACGCTGACGACATCGAACACGTGCTCGGTACGGAAGTCATCGAGCAACTCGAACAACTTCTCGCCAGCCGAGTCCCACCGGCAGCCGTTCCACCGAGCCCGCATCCGCTTTAAGCTGGTCGTGATCCGTCGTCACGAACTTTCGTCATGAACTTTGCCGCGATGTACTTTGCGAACCTTTGCGTCTCAGCGACTTTGCGTCAGATTACTACATCCGTGAATAACCCAACCTATCCGGAATTATGCCAATTATGCCAATGACACGCTTCAGCATTCTCGCTCTGATTCTCTGCCTCGGCGCCAGCCACTTCGTTTCTGCCGGAGAGTATGATCCGCAGCAGGAAGAATGGATTAAGAGCTACAAGAAGCAGGCCAACGTCCCCAAACCGGAAGACCAACTGCTCAACACCGCCGCTGAACCGAACATCAAAGACGGTTTCGCTTCGCTGTTTAATGGCAAGGATCTGAAAGGCTGGACTCCGAAAGGTGGAACCTGCGCGTTCGAGGCAAAAGATGGTCTGCTTATCGGCACGTGCGTGCCCGGTTCCAACAGCACTTATCTCTCGACGGAAAACGCCGACTTCTCCGATTTCGTTTTCACTTGCGACATGAAATGGGAAGTCGACTGCAACACCGGAGTCATGTTCCGAGCCCAGACGAAGCCCGGCAAGAACGACACCGAAACGGTCTTCGGTCCTCAGGCCGAGATGGAAGGTTTCTCCAAAGACCGACACTGGTCCGGCGGCATCTACGGTCAGAGCTGCGGAGGCTACTTCTACCCACTGTGGCTAAAGGAGCACAAAGAAGCTCGAGCCGCCGCGAAGGAAGCCGAGTGGAACCGCGTGACAATCTCCGCCAAAGGCAACGTCGTGAAAACATGGATCAACGGCGTACCGGCCGCTCACTGGATCGACGACGGAACCTACGCAAAAGGATTCTTCGGACTGCAGATCCACAAGGGCGACAAGGGCAAGGTCCTTTTCAAAAACATCCGAGTCAAAGAACTGAAGAATTAATTTGACGCCAGGATTTGGAACACAGTTCTGAGAAGAATCTCGACAGGAATGCCATGAACAATTCGAAAGCCTTTGCTCGTCTGGCGATGCTCATTGTGGTTGCGGTGTTGAGTGCGGCCGCCAGTCCCGCTCGGAGCGCAGAACGACCCAACATCATCCTGCTGATGGGAGACGATCATGGCTGGGACGAAACCGGCTACAACGGTCATCCTCATTTGAAAACGCCGGTGCTGGACGAGATGGCTGCGGCGGGGTTGCGACTGGATCGGTTTTACTCGGCACATCCGTCGTGCTCGCCGACGCGTGGCAGCGTGCTGACTGGCCGGCATCCCAACCGGTATGGAACTTTTTCGCCGGGTTACTCGATCCGCCCGGAAGAAGTCACGATCGCTCACCTCTTGAGTAAGGCCGGATACTTGTGCGGGCATTTTGGCAAGTGGCATCTGGGGCCGGTCAAAGCCGAGTCTCCCACCAATCCGGGAGCGATGGGGTTTGACGAGTGGGTTTCGCACGACAACTTCTTCGAGTTGAATCCGGTCTTCTCTCGCAACGGAAGCAAGCCTGAGAAGTTCGAGGGGGAAAGCTCCGAAATCGTCATCGCTGAAACGATCAAGTTCCTGGCAAAGGCTCAGCAGAAGCAGCAGCCGTTCTTTACCGTCGTCTGGTTCGGGTCACCTCATGAACCCTACAGCGGCCTGAAAAACGATCTCGCTTTATACGACGACTTGCCCGCCGAGTACTCGAAGAAGCAGGTCAGGTTGACGTCCAACGAAACCGGTCGACCCACCAAACGGCCGCTGCGAGACGTGCTGCGAGAACGCTACGCCGAGATCACCGCGATGGACCGTTCGATCGGGCAACTTCGCGACTGGCTGAAGCAGGAAAAGATTAAAGATAACACGCTGCTGTGGTACTGCGGCGACAACGGAACTCCGGGCGACGGCATCGTCACCTCGCCCTACCGAGGGCAGAAAGGCAACATGTACGAAGGCGGCATCCGAGTGCCCGGCGTCATCGAATGGCCGGCGAGAATCACAAAGCCAGTTGCCTCAAACGTGAACTCCGTCACCAGCGATATCCTGCCCACGCTTTGCACGTTGGCCGGAGCCGCCATCCCGAAGCGACCGCTCGACGGCATCAGCCTGTCGCCAGTGATCGACGGTGAAATGAATGAGCGTCCGAGCCTGATCGGCTTCTGGGCATTCGACGCGAGCGATGACTCAAAGAACAAACCGTACATCGACGCGAAACTGCAGGAGGGAACGACGCCTCTTGTGAAGATGATGGGCGACCTCTTCACCCGCAACTTCAAGAACTTTCATCACCCGACCATCGTTGACGACGACTTTGCTGGCGCAAGAGTTCTGCTCGGCAACCGCTACAAACTCGTTGTACAAAGTAAACGCGGCGGCGATTCCAGAAGCGAACTGTTCGACCTGCGCGACGACCCGGCCGAAACGAAAAACCTCGCCACCACCAAACCGAAAATCGCCGCTTCGATGCAGGCGGAACTGCGAGAATGGCAACAATCAGTTCTCAGCAGCCTGACGACTGCTAACTATAACTAAGTACATGTTCCACGAAATGCGGATTGAGATTTTGGCATTGGGTGGCTGGCGGTCGAGCCCTGGCGAGCCCCCAGTTCACAGTTCT
>CALDJX010000438.1 GCA_937899075.1 uncultured Planctomyces sp.
GAAACGTTTGAAACAGGTGCTGGAAGCGGACTCTGAGTCGGCCGAATTCACGGAGTAACGTGAAGATTTGGGAATTGGACGCAAAGTCGCGAAGACGCAAAGGACCGCAAAGAGAAAGTCTTTGCGAATCTTTGCGGCTCAGCGTCTTTGCGTCAGAGGCAGCCTGATCGAAGTTGATTGCAGACTGAGGCGGGGAGGCACTTTATGACTGACGACCGATCTGCCGCATCAGTGGATGTCGAAGCGCCGACCGTCAACGACGATCGGGACCCGGTTGACGTCGCCGCCGACGAATTTGCGGCTCGTTATCGAAACGGCGAATACCCGTCCGTGACGGAGTACGTCGAACGATTTCCCGAGCAGGCTGAAGAACTCAAGGAACTGCTGCCCGCCGTCGCGATGATGGAACAGCTCAAGCAGAAAGAAGAGTCGCGGATCGATTCGTTCGAGCGGCAGTCGGTGATCAGCGGGCTTCAGCAGCTGGGCGACTTCCGCATCATCCGAGAAATCGGCCACGGGGGGATGGGAGTTGTCTACGAAGCCGAGCAGGAATCGCTGGGGCGTCGGGTGGCGTTGAAAGTGCTCTCGCCGACGACGTTCGACTCGCCAAAGTCGATCCGCCGCTTCCGTCGGGAAGCCGAGACCGTCGGGCGGCTCCACCACACGAATATCGTTCCGGTGTTCGGAGTCGGCGACGAGAAGGGGCTGCACTATTACGTTATGCAGTTGATCGAGGGCGAGCCTCTCAACAAAGTCGTCACCGGGCTGCGAAACAAAACTGAAGGGAGCACGGGCGACAGCCACACGGCGATTGCTGATTCGGCGTGTGCCACTGGCTCTGCCAGTGCGGAGTTGTCAGCAGGCGCCAATTCGAAAAGCACTGGCCAAGCCAGTGGCACACATTTCGAACCCGCGGCCAACGACGTACCGTTTGAATCGTCGGCAGACTTGCAGCCGCAGGTCCACAGCGACGAGTCCGCTCCAACAATTATGCAGTCGCGTGAGGAACTGCAGAAACTCTCCGACCAGGAACTCGCGGCCCCCCTTGATCAGGTAAAGACCAGAAGAAAAGCCGCCGAGGCGGTTTGGGAATCGGACGATTCGGACTCAGCTCACCGACCGCCAAATGAAGAACTTCTTCCAGCGACGGAACGGCTGTCCGCGCAGCTCGACACCAACGCTTACTGGAACTCCGTCGCCGAGATCGGCATTCAGGTCGCTCGGGCTTTGGATTACGCACATGCTCACGGCGTGTGGCATCGGGATATCAAGCCGTCGAATCTGTTGATTGATCAATCGGGGACGGTCTGGCTGGTTGACTTCGGTCTGGCTCGGATTGCGGAAGACAGCGAGCTGACTCAGACGGGCGACCTGCTCGGCACCCTGCGTTACATGTCACCCGAACAGGTCGTCGGGAAATTCGATCACCGCAGCGATGTCTACAGTCTCGGGCTGACGCTTTACGAACTGCTGACGTTTCGGCCCGCTCATGATGCGTCGATCCGTTCGCGAATTGTGGAGCAGATCAGCGAAGCGAGTCCGAAATCTCCACGAGCGATCAACCCGGCCATTCCGCAGGATCTTGAGACGATCATTCTGAAAGCGACTGCGCACGACGCGAAGGATCGATATCAATCCGCGAAAGAAATGGCGGAAGACCTGCAACGATTCAGTGGCGGATTCCCCATTCAAGCTCGGCGTTTCAGCGTCACCGAGCAACTGTGGCGATGGAGCCGTCGAAACCCGGCGCTGGCCTGGACGACGGCGACCACCGCGATTCTGCTGGTGACTGTGGCCGCACTTTCCACCTGGGGACTCGTGGCTGCTCGTAATGCCAACCGGGACCTGACCGCAGAACGTGGCCGAACGCGGATCGAAGCCGAACGTGCCGAAGACAACCTGCGGATGGCACTGCAGGCGTTCGAAGAAATCGTCGACGGAATTTCACAGCGCGGCATTCCACAGTCGGTCCAGTCGGACTTGAACTCAGACATCGAAACCGAAGACGGCGAGACTTCACAGCCGGTCGCTAATTTGACGCCGGTCGTGACCGAAGCCGACGCTGAACTGCTCAACCGACTCCTTCAGTTTTACATCGACTTCGCCAGCCGAAACGAAGCCTCACCGGAAGTCGCGGCGCAAACGGCGAAAGCCCAACGCCGCGTCGGAGACATTTATCAGCGGCTGGGGCGGCACGAAGAATCCATCGCTGCCTATGAGAATGCCCGGAGCCAGTATCAAGTGCTCAGCCTGACTGAACTGGAGCCGAGTCTCGAAGAAATCATGGACCGACCGGACGCTCCGGTTCCGTACAACGCGACTCTGACGGTGGCTGCGATTTCGAATCAGATCGGCGAAGCCGCGGGACAGGTCGGCGATCTGAGGACAACCCGAGAGGCCTACGAAACGTCGATCAACTACCTGTCCAGCCTGCCGTACGAAATCCAGGAGCGAAGAGAGACTCGCTTCCTGCTGGCTCAAACGAAGACCGCATTTGCATCACTGCCGAGCCGCTTTGGTGGCCGAATGGGCGGCTTCGATCCTGACGGATTCGGAGGCGGCGGGCCTCCTGGCGGACGGGATTCGAAACGCGGCGAGTACGGCGGAGGCCGCCCTCGTGGGGATGATCGCTCTGGCATGCGGCCTCCCGGTGGCGACCGAGGTGGCGACCGAGGTGGTTTTGGGCCTCCTGGTGGCGGACCAGGCAGAGATCGCGGTCCAGGATACGGACCGCCGAAAGGCATCGAAGAATTTCTCGATGCACACCGCCAGGACGCTCAACTTCTGCTGGAAGGATTGATCGAAGAAGACAGCCAGCAGCCCGACTACCAACTCGAACTGGCAAAACTGCTGCTGGCTTCAGCCAGTTTCCGAGGGCGAAATCACGACGGCGACGACGACGACCCGATGTCTCACCTGAACCAGGCAATCGAAATTCTTGAACAACTCGCCGTAGACCATCCCGGCAATCCGGATTACCAGTTTCAACTGTCAGACGCGCTGGCTTTGTCATCTCCCGACACGCAGCGATTCGAATCGGCTGACCAGACCGCGGCACGGTTTTCACGTTCGATCGAAATCGCCCGCAAGCTTCAGAAACAGTTCCCCAACGCTCCGGAATACGACATTCTGCTCGCGAATTCTTTGCGGCATTTGTCGGGGTTACAAAACGATCGGAACGACCTCGAAGGCTCACAGGCGTCGGTCGACGAGGCGGTGTCGATTTTACGACGGCTCACCGAAGTCTGGCCGGGACACATGATTTACCGGTTGTCGCTTGCCCGAGCCCTGCATCAGTCGGCTATGCTGGGAAGACGTTTGAAACGGTCCGATTTCACTCTTCAACGTCTTGATGAAGCGGTCGCATTGTTTGATGGCGTCGAGTCATTTGACAACGAGCCGGTGTTTGTACCGGCCATGCTGTCGATGATTCATCGAGGTCGTGCAGAGTATTTCATTCGTGCGGGGCAGGAAGCCGAAGCGAAGGAAGCGTGGGAACTGGCGATCGAGCTGGCTCCCTGGATGGCGAAAGGTCCGGGCGGTCCAAATCCGGATGATCGCGGCCAGAATCGCAATTACGGTCGACCCGGTGGCTCAGAAAGGTATCCTCAGCACCAGAAGCCGAACGGGCCGCCATCAAAACCAAACGGGCCACAAAAGCCAGCGGGGCGAGGCCGACCAGACAACGAGCGTTCGGATCGACTTCCGAACGATGAACAGTCCACAGAAAGTGATCGACAGAAGCGTGAACGACCGCCTGCCGAGTGAAACTCCTGAACTCGTCAATCGGGTAATCCGAGGCGACACCGATGCGCTGTCAGAACTTTTCAACGTGCATCGCGCTCGACTGTGGCGAATGGTGAATTTCCGCATGGACCCGCGACTCGCTGGCCGAATCGACGCCGACGACATCCTGCAGGAAGCGTGGATGCGAGCCATCGACCGCATCGATTCATTCCTCGTCGACGCCTCTCGATCAACGTTCATCTGGTTCCGCATGATCGTGACCCAGACGATGGTCGACCTGCACCGTCGCCATGTCGGAGCCCAGAAACGCAGCGCAGCCAAAGAAATCTCGATCCACGGCGGGTGGAGCAGCCAGTCGACGTCGGTGTCGCTCGCGCGGCATCTGCTCGGGCATCTTTCATCACCCAGCAACGCCGCGATCCGGGCTGAACTTTCATCGCAGCTGGAGACCGCTCTGTCCACAATGAGCGACATCGACCGCGAAGTGCTGGCGATGCGGCACTTCGAAGAGCTGACCAACAGCGAAACCGCTCAGGTTCTGGACATGACCGAACAGGCCGCCAGCGCCCGCTACGTCCGAGCCCTCAGCCGCCTGCGTCACGTCCTGACGGCAATCCCCGGCTTCATGGACGACGCCACGTAGGTCAGGCTGTGCCTGACGAAGTCTCTCGACGCTTGACGCGTACAGAATTTGGGACCACGAAAATTACGGAATTACACGGAAAGCGTCTGATCAGTTTCCGTGACCTTCCATTTCTTCCGTGGTTAATCAAATTCAGAACTCCGTCAGGCAGAGCCTGACCTACGGTCTCGTCCGTTCGATGTTGGCTGTTCGATGTTCCCTCTCTTTCGTAGGATGCCGCAAAATCAGCGGTCGATCGCATTCCGGTCGCCCATCCACGTTCTCCGATTTGAGGTTTCTGAGGTCCGATGTCGAACGTTCTGAAGCTGGGTATCCCGGCCGGTAGCCTGAAAGATGCCACAGCAGCTCTGTTCCAGCGAGCGGGTTACAACATCAAGTTTTCTTCCCGTTCCTACTACCCGACGATTGATGACGACGAGATCGAGTGTCTGCTCATCCGTGCTCAGGAAATGGCACGATATGTCGAGCAGGGCATTCTCGATGCGGGCATCACCGGGCACGACTGGGTGCAGGAAACTCAGGCCGACGTCCACGAAGTCTGCGAACTGGTCTTTTCTAAGGTCAGCCGCCGCCCCGTCAAATGGGTGCTGTGCGTGCCAGAAGATTCAACCGTGCAGTCGGTGAAGGATCTCGAAGGAAAGAGCATCGCGACCGAAGCCGTCGGCCTCACAAACGCCTACCTGGCCAAACACGGAGTAACAGCCAACGTCGAATTTTCCTGGGGAGCAACCGAAGTCAAACCGCCGAGACTGGCTGACGCGATCGTCGAAGTCACCGAAACCGGCAGCTCGCTTCGAGCGAACAATCTGCGAATCGTCGACGTCGTCATCGAGAGCACAACTCGCCTGATCGCGAACCAGAAATCATGGAAAGACGAGTGGAAGCAGACGAAGCTCGAAAATATCGCGTTGATGCTGCAGTCGTGCCTGAACGCCGAAGGCAAAGTCGGTTTGATGATGAACGTCCCCCGCGCGGACCTGGATTCACTGCTTGCTCAATTGCCAGCGCTGCAGACTCCGACAATCTCATCGCTGTCCGATCCGGACTGGGTTGACGTCAACACAATCGTCGACGAAGCCACCGTCCGCAGCATTGTCCCGGCATTGAAATCCGCCGGTGCAAAGGGCATCGTCGAATACTCGATCACCAAACTGATCGATTGATTTTTTGTAGGCCGGACCAGGCTCCGCGCTGTTCCGGAATTTCAGACGCCCTCTACCGTGGAATGGGCACGAATTACATTCCCGATTTCCGATCACGTCATGCCCGCGCAGGCGGGCACCCAGTTTTTTCGTAATCCGCTGTGAGATTCGCTGGGTTCCCGCCTGCGCGGGAATGACGGAAACTAATCATTCGTAGTTCAAGACGGGAAGTTATTTCGGGACCATCCTGAAAACATCCAAGACGGACGAAACAGGAACACTAATAGCCGCTAATCTTCGCTAATAAGAGACAGGTATTAGTGAGAATTAGCGGTCATTAGCGTTCCAGAATCTTCTCGAAATCACAGGCTGAGCGTAAATCATGGACTCAACAGCCGACCACGAATTCAACCCGAAAAACGCCTCACCCGCGTTGAAAACGGCCATCGCCGAGCTGGCTGCAAAGTCCGGCAAGGACGAGGACGGGTTCGTCGGCATTCGCATGGGCGACGCCTTTGACCTCGCCGTCAAAACCTGGGGAGCCGACCTGCCCGACTTCTGGAAAGTCTGGAACAGTTGGAACACCGCCAGCGACGAACCCAAGCCCTGGGGCGAGCTGTAGGTCCGGCATTGCGGACATCCAGTCGGAGGGAACGCGTATCACGATTCACGAAGTACTGACAAGCTGGGATGCAGTCGAGTCTGGCCCCTTCTTTGATCTCGAAGAGTTTCCAGAAGACATCCTTCAGCAAGCCGTTCCCTCAGACTATCTGAGCATCTTGCGCGAATTCGGCGGCAAAGAAGGTTTCCTCGGCCAGCAGTATCTCCGTCTCTACCGTTGGGCAGAGCTGATCCCACTAAATCAGGCCTACGAGATCCACGTCTACAACCCGCAACTCTTCTTGTTCGCCGCTGATGGTTTCGGGGACGCATTTGCGTTCGTGTTCGGAACTGAGACCGTGGTGAAAATTCCTTTGATCCCAATCCCAAAGGACAAAGCAGACATTATTGCTCACGGATTCGAAGCATTTCTCAATGTTCTTGCTGCATCTGGACCACCACCAGAAGTGGATCCAGATGGCGTCGGCCTGGAACTTCACCTGATCCAACCGTTGTGCTGTGGTGGTGATTTTACAATTCCAGACAATCGAGTGATGGTTCCCCCTGCGAAGCACGCAGAGTTGGCAAGATTCTGGAACAAGGCCTACTACGACCAGCTCGAGCGGTCCGAAGGAAACAGTTCATAATTGGCTGTAAGAGTCCGATCGAGCCGGTCAGGAAAGCTGCGGAATCGGGTAAGACAGGGCCGACGCTCTCAGGTGGTATTGTCAGGTTTGTCGCGAAAGTCAGGTCTGCGATACTGACGATGATCGCCCGGTAGTGCATACTGTCACGAGTTGGCCGGACGGGTTTTCGCAATCATCGCGAACCTGATGGCCGAAACCGACTGACAAATCAGGTTCCCGAATTTCAATGACGTCATGCCCGCGCAGAGTCCTGGACTCGCGAAGGCGAGGCCGGGCACCAAATTTTTCCGTGTATGCTGGTTTCCCGCCTGCGCGGGAATGACGAATAATGCGCGGGAATGACTAAGAAGGATCGAGCAGTGTCTCAGCTTCGACTGGCCCTGGTGATTCACAATCACCAACCCATTGGCAACTTCGATGGCGTCTTCGAGCAGGCTTACCAGGACAGCTACAAGCCGTTTCTGGATATGCTCGCCGAATTCCCCAGCCTGGCCATCACGCTGCACAATTCCGGCAGCCTGCTGGAATGGCTCGTCGAGCACCGCCCGGAATACCTCGACCAGATCCGGGAACTCGCCGACCGCGGCCAGATCGAAATCATCGGCGGCCCGTTCTACGAACCGATCCTCGCCAGCATTCCGCAGCGAGACCGTATCGGGCAGATTCAGCAATACTCGAAGTATCTCGAAAAGCACTTCGGACAGCCCGTCCGCGGCATGTGGGTGCCCGAGCGTGTCTGGGAACAATCCTTCGCGCGGGACATCGTCGACGCCGGCATCGAATACACCGTTCTGGACGATTCGCACTTCCGCAGCGCCGGTCACACTCCAGAAGAACTGACGTCGCAATTTCTGACCGAAGACGAAGGTCGATTGCTGCAAATCTTTCCGGTCTCAGAACCGCTGCGATATGCCATCCCGTTTGACGACGTTCATAAGTCGATCGAAATCCTGCGCGAGCAGTTCGAACGGAATCCAAATTCCGTCGCGGTGTTCGGCGACGATGGAGAAAAGTTCGGCACCTGGCCCGGCACTAAAGAAGCCGTTTTCGAAAAAGGCTGGCTGCGGGAATTCTTCCAGCTTCTGCAGGACGCTGGCGATTGGTTAAAAGTCGTCACGCTGGCCGAGTGTGTCGAAAACCTGATGCCTGCCGGGCGGACGTACCTTCCCGACAGCAGCTATCGGGAAATGACCGAGTGGGTTCTGCCTGCCGATCGTCAAAAAGTTCTGCTTTCGCTCCGAAAGGACAAAGAGAAAAACGATCCGGACTGGCCGGAACTTTCCAACTTCGTACGCGGCGGATTCTGGAGAAACTTTCGAAACAAGTATCCCGAAACCAACGAGATGTACGCTCGGATGCTCGGCATCAGCGAACGGCTTGAAATATTGACCAACACCGACACCGACCGTGAATACGCCGACCAGTTGTCGGAAGCTCGCACGGCGCTCTATCGAGGACAATGCAACTGCTCGTACTGGCACGGAGCGTTTGGCGGGCTCTACCTGCCGCATCTTCGACACGCCGTTTACGCGCAGTTGATCGCTGCCGACACAAGTCTCGAAAAAGTCGAACGAGCGATGACGGCGGCGTCCAACGGCGTTGCCGGAGCGTCACCCGACCGCTGGGTGGAAGTCGAATCGAAAGATTTCAATCTCGATGCACGACCGGAAGTCCGAGTCGCCGGCGATCGGCTGGCCGCTTACTTCACTCCGGCTGTTGGCGGACATCTTTACGAACTCGACATCCGAGCCATTCGACACAACCTGCTCGCCACTCTGGACCGTCGTCCGGAAATCTACCACGAAGCAATCCGGCAGGCCGCCAATCCCGACGGCAAAGGAGACGACCTCAACGCCGCCAGCATTCAGGGCGAAATCAAGTGCAAGCAGGAAAACCTCGACCAGAAGATTGTCTACGACAACTGGCCTCGCAAAGCGCTGGTCGATCACTTCCTGCAGCCGGGACTTTCGCTGGAAGACTTCCAGGCAGGCAGAGGGCACGTCAGCGATTTTCACACCGGCGTTTATCAGTCGCTACTGAAGCGTTCTCGCGAACGCGTGGAAGCCTGCTTCGCTCGTCGAGCACCGCTGGCTTCGTACTCAGTTCAGGTTACCAAGTCAGTCGTTCTTGAAACGGCGAACGGAGCGTCGTTGCAGATTCGCTACGACCTGGAAGACCTGCCGGTCGGCATGCCGATTCACTTTGCCGTTGAGTTCAACCTCGCCGGAATGCCTGGCGGAGTGGACGATCGGTACTACTACGACCACACGGGCAAACGGCAGGGCCGACTCGACGAAACGCTCGACCAGCCTCACTGCGAACGCATCGGTCTTGTCGATGAGTGGCTCGGCGTCGACGTCTCACTGGACTTCCCGATGCCGTGCAGCTGCTGGGCGTTCCCGATCGAAACAGTCAGTCAGTCAGAAGGCGGTTTCGAAACCGTCCATCAGGCGTGCTGCGTCGTCCCTCACTGGGAATTCGTCGTCCCCGAAGACGGCCGGTGGTCGGTCGAACTGACACTCGGCATCGACACTTCGGCGGCGCTGGCCAGAGAACTCTGCAAGACCGCCGAACCCCGCCCGGTGTGATGATCCCGGGCGTGTGCAACGCAGACGGTAGGCTGGAACAAGCTCCGCGCAGTTCCGGCAATCATTATCGATCTTCGATGCCGGAACAGCGCTGCGCTCGTTCCAGCCTACGCCTACTGGGTTCCCGCCTGCGCGGGAATGACGAGGTTGGAAATCGGCAGTTAATCCGGAACAACTGCTTATCTGCGAGGTGTGTCGATGCAGGCGATGCGGTGGAAGTGCAGTTCGACGACTCGATCGACAACGCGGCGCAGACCTTCGACCAGGCACTCGGGTTCGTTGTCCTCTTCGCCTTTTCGTTTGACGTCTTCCAGCGACGTGCCGGGGAAAACGGTGAACGAACTCTGATTGATGATCTGATTTCCGGCGTCGAGTTCCGGCACAATGAAGTGAGCCGTCGCGCCGTACGTCAGCATGTGATGGCTGTAGGCGTCTTCGTAAGGTCTCGGACCCGGAAACGACGGCAGGATTCCGTGGTGCAGATTGATGATCCGCCCGCCCGCGTATCGCCAGCAGGTGCTCGCCGGAATCATCCGCATGTACCGAGCCAGCACGACGTAGTCGACATCGTACTCGTCAAACAGTTCGACCATTCGATCGTTGTCCGGCGCGCCCTTTTCGTCACCGATGTCATGCCAGTCGACATCAAACTGCTCAGCCACGCCGCGACACGCCGGTCGATTTCCGATCATCACGGCGGCTTCGGCGTTAAGTCGCTTGTCACGGATCGCTCGCAAAACGGCGAGAGCTGGCTCCGGTCGGTAAGTCGTGCAGATGGCAACTCGCGGTGGACGGTCTGCCGCGTCGCGCGACCAGGTGCGAATCTCCAGACCGGTCTCGGTGCCGATTCGGTTCATCTCGCCACGCAGTTCGTCGATCGACGACTTTTCGCCGGGCCACTCGATCCGCAACAGCATCGCGAAGACGCGTTCGTTGTCGCGGTCGTACATCTGAATCTCGTGGATATTCGCACCGCGCGACGTCACGAAATGAACGATCGGATCGGCGAGCCCTCGATTGTCCGGACCGACAGCCGTAATAGTGACCTGCATCTCTGAAAACTCCCTAAGAAATGGTCCCGGATCAACTTCCCTATTTCCGGCCACGTCATGCCCGCGCAGGCGGGCACCCAGTTTTTTCGCAATCCGCTGTGGGATTCGCTGGGTTCCCGCCTGCGCGGGAATGACTGAAACTAATCATTCATGGTTCAAATCGGGAAGTTATTTCCGGACTGATCCTAAGCCGCCTGACGCCGCAGCTTCCACCGTTGAATTTGCCTGGTGATCGTTCTGTGAAATCATCGCCTGCCGGAAACGCTGGCTATGGTAACGAGAACCTAACCTGTCAATCGAAACCTGTCAGGGCGGTTCGACCCAACCATCGCGACATACCGGAACTTGAATTCCGACCGTGCCGCGCATGACCAGCGATTCGTCTGACGCCATTCGTCGGGGATCGAACGATTTCAACGATTACTCACTGCGTAACACTTCTGGAAGCGAGAACTTCCGCCGTGGCGAGACGTTGGGGCCGCGGCTGACAACGGGCCGGTTTCCGATATTGACCAGATTTTTCGAACCAGGCATAGTCCTGCTCCTTTCCTCAGGGCTTTCGCCCCGCAATGACCGACCGTTCTGACGCGGCCATTCCCGCAAGCCTTCTCACACCGCGACATACCCCAGGTTCATAGCGAATCTCTTTTTTGGACTCTTTCTGCGCGCGAGCATTCATTGCTCGGTCTCCGAGTTCACCTGAAAGGAAATCACGATGAGAGTGCATCAATTCATGAAAATGCTTCTGGCTGGCCTGATTCTGACGTCCACGACAGCACCTTCGAACTCGCTGCTCGGCGACGAAATTCCGACAGACGCGATGAAGAATTTCTCGCGGGGAATGTCCCGGTCGCACGTTGGGATGTCTCATTTCGACAGAAACCCGCTGCCAGCACCGATGCCTGAAATTTCAGACGTTTCACTCGATCAGCACGGGGCTCTTCACGGCACTTTTGTGAACAGCGGCGGACTGCCTCAGGCTGGAATTCTGGTCATTGCCCGTCAGGACAAATTGAATCCTCTAACTGCGCGAACCGACGCCAAAGGCGACTTCCAGCTGGCAGGTTTGAAGAGCGGAAACTGGAACATCACCGTCGGCTCGAAAACTTCGTGGGTTCGAGTCTGGGGGGCCGACGTGGCTCCACCAGCCGCGAAGTCCAGCCTGTTGCTGACCGGGGAAGTTCTCGCAAATCCAACCGCTCCAGTGATGCGAGGGCAGTCTCCGGACGGCAGCCTGCTGGCAGCATTCGACACGGGCACTCTCTTCTCTGTCGGAGCCGGCGTGGCTGGCATCACGCTGGGCGTCATCGGAATTTCTGAAGCGTCAGAAGCCAACGACCAGGCCAACTCGGCCTCTGCATCTGCCGCACTGGCCAACGACGAAGCGGCCGCTCTGCGAGATCAACTGAACGCTCTCAGCCCAACGGTGTCGGCCCAGACCAGCCAGCTCAGCATCCAGTCAGACCAGATCAGCACACTGAGCACCACGTTGAATGAGATTCGCGCGACCTTGAACTGACGCCGCAGCAGAGATCGAAGCAATCTCTGCGACAGATCGTCTCCCGTCAATCTTCCGCGAACGATCGCCCGGTTGCTGGAAAGCCGTCGCCGGAGACTCGATCGCCGATTCTGATGTTGCCGCAAACTGGCAGGGCGCGACAACATCCGCAGTCCCCAGCAAAGGATCTGCGAATGAAGCCGGCAATTGGATTGGTCGTGCTTGCGACGCTTGTGATCACCGCAGGCTGCGCCTCGACTCCGAAAGAGTCGCACCTCGACCGACTCTGGAAGCAGGGCTACGGCTTCAACAATACGAACCCTGAACGCATCCGAAACGGCCAGAAGTCACTGAATTTCGGCGAGCGTGAGTAACGGTAGAAGCTCTCGCCAGTGCCAACTTGCGAGCTTCACGTCCGCACTTCTCAACTTCTCTTCGATACATCAGGTGGGTAGGCTGGGTCCTGACCCAGCAATTTCGTATTGAACAAAGCTGGGGCAAGACCCAGCCTACCTGACTAAAGTAAGGTTGACTGTGACCGACTACGAAGCCCTCCCCGATTCAATGCCGCCAGCGGAACTCGCATCACACTTCGATCGGCTCCTGAGTTCAGACTCGGGCTACACTCTCACGATCGCTGCAGCCCTGGTGGAATTGGCTGATCGGCAATGGCATACCTACCAACCACTCGTCCCAGCACTCCATCAGCGAGTCGACTCATGGCTGCTCGAACACTGGAACGCAAACTCGTTGGAATTCCTGGACGCTGCGATGTCGATTGTCGCACAACTCGGGTTGCCCGGAACCTGGGAACGAATTCAGCTCCTGGCAACCACGTCCTCGCACGATTCAGAGATCGCAAAAGAGCTTCACGACTTCTGCGTCGAAATGGAGGCAGGGGAACCGATGGATCCGTGGTCAGGAATGCAAAGACGGTAGCATTCCCTTCTAGATCGGAATAAGAAAAGCAGGATGGGCACTGCCAGCCAATCATGAAATACGTTTGCGATAGACCGCCGATCATCCTGTGAAGCAACTCCCTGAAGAAAGAGGCGACGTGTCGGAGATAAATCCGCTTGTTGAGAAGCTCGCAAAGAACATTGAGTCGGCAGTCATCGGGAAGCCGGAAGCCGTGCGGCTATCCCTGGTCGCGCTGATTGGCGAAGGGCATTTGCTGATCGAAGATGCTCCCGGAGTCGGCAAGACGTCGCTGGCGAAGGCGATCGCCAAAAGCCTCAACAGCAAGTTCACTCGGTTGCAGTTCACGCCGGACATGCTGCCCAGCGACATTCTCGGGTCGAGCGTCTTTCTACCGAACAAAGGCGAGTTCGAATTTCGCCACGGGCCGATCTTCACCAACGTGTTGCTCGCCGACGAAATTAACCGCACGACTCCGCGAACTCAGAGCGCTTTGCTGGAAGCCATGAACGAGGATCAGGTGTCGATCGAAGGGACGACTTACCCACTCGATCCGCCATTCTTTGTGCTGGCTACTCAGAACCCGTTCGAGTTCGAAGGGACGTTTCCGCTGCCGGAAAATCAGCTCGACCGATTCATGCTTTGCATTTCGATCGGTTATCCCGAACTTGGCGTCGAGCGGGACATTCTCAAGCTGCACCGCAATGGCGAACCTGTCGATAAGCTTCAGCCAGTGCTTGAACTTTCGCAGCTCGAAAGTCTGCAACAGGCCGCTCGTGACGTGACGGTTGACGATTCGATCAACGACTACTTACTCGCCATCGTGACCGCGACGCGCGAGCATCCTGAACTGACGCTCGGAGTCAGCACGCGCGGAGCATTGACGCTTTATCGAGCCGCTCAAGCTCAGGCAGTCATCGACAATCGCGACTTCGTGACGCCTGACGATGTTAAGCAACTGGCCGTGCCCGTCCTCGCTCACCGAGTCGCCTGCAAAGGGATCGTCCGGGAAGGCCAGCGAGAACGCGCCCGCAGCGTCATCCGGCAGATCCTCGACAGCACTCGTATCCCCACGTGAAATCCGCAATCCGATAAATTCGTCGGATGTGCAACCTTCATCACGACGTCCGGGTATTGACGCCGTAAGCGACCAGAAACGACGGAATCGTGTCGGGGTGGCCATCCTCTGGCTGGCAGCGCTACAATCGTCGCCCGAGTTCGAACAAATTGATCTCGGATTCCAGTTTTTGCGGGCTTTCAAATAGTTACTCACTCAACCGGTGCATTGAAGACTGATGACCGATCCGAGAATCAAATTACGAAATCCCGTGCTGGCCGCGTTGCTGGCCTTCCTGTTTCCAGGAGCCGGGCACGCGTACCAAAGACGGTATTTCAAAGCCGCGATTTACAGCGTTTGCGTGCTGGGAATTTACTTCTGGGGATGCTCGCTGGGAGAGGCCAAGGCGGTGCATTTCCGTTGGGACGAACATGCCGAGGATGGCCAGTCCCGACAGCGAACATTCGGCTACCTGGCTCAGGTCGGAGTAGGCCTCCCAGCCTTGCCTGCGGTCGCGCAGCAGCTTCGTTATTCAAACCAGCGCGACGCCGAAGGCTCTGATCAGCAGCGAGGAGAGATTCTCGAAGAGATCGACTCCGAATTCACCGGCCGACTCAACCACGTGGAGATGGGACACCCGGAAATCACCGGACGAGTTTCTGGCGTCATCAGAGTCGGCGACTACGGATACGGGACCGAGTTCGAGGGCACATTTACAGGTCAGACTACCGACGGAAATCCGCTGCAGTTCGACTTGCTTGGATCAAGGAATTCCGGTTCGCTGCAGCTTGGGGATCGGATCACCGGCCTCGACAATGTGACAATGAGCGAACTCGTCCTCGAACAACAGGAACTCGATTTCGCAGGTGACCGTCGGCGATTCTTCGTGCGGGTTGTCGACAAGACAACAGACCTCGGCATGATCGAAGGGACGATTCCTCGACCGTTCTACAACCACTACCTGGCACCGCTCGACGATGAGTCGCTGCAGTATCTCAACGGAAAACTCGGGAAGCAGTATGAGCTTGCCCTGGTTTACACATGGATCGCCGGGCTGTTGAACATCCTCGCCGTGTGGGACGCATTTCAAGGCCCCGCTTATGGATACGGCGACGAAGAACCGGAAGAAGAGTCTGACGAAAAGTCGTCGAAAAAAGCCGAGTCTGCAGATGCCGATGCACCTGAAGCCGCAACTGCCGCAGCGGGAGCCACCTCATGATCTCGTCACTCCTGCTCCTGGCTGCCGCTCAAAATACAATGTGGTACGTGCTCCCTCTGGCCGGAGCCATCAGCCTTGTCTACAGCGCGAGCCGCTACGAACTGACCGAGCGGATTCTCAGACGCGCTCTCCGACTGTTTCTCACAATCACCGGTTTCATGCTCGCTGTGTTTGTGATCCTGTGGCTGCTGTCGGCAAACCTCTGACCAGACCGCGAGGAATCCGTGACCAGGGCAGACAAAACAGCCACGGATTACACGGATAGTCACGGATCAGGAAGGATGCTTTTCGACGTTTCCAATCGGCTCTATGAACCAGATTTTTCGGTTCACAAAGTCCGAGTCCGCTATCACAAGCAACGTTTCTGATCGCTCCGGGAAGCATCCCGACAATCCGTGTTTATCCGTGCGCATCCGTGGCGGATTTTTCTTTCATTCCGACTGACCGACAGCACCGTCATCGGACATTTATCCGTTAAGCGAACTGGTACTTTTTCATGGAAAGCGTGCTTGATCGATTTCTGCGTTACGTCAAAGTCGACACTCAGTCGGACGACGATTCGGACAACTATCCGAGTACCGCCAAGCAGCTCGACCTGTCGCGCATGCTTGCTGACGAGTGCCGAGACATCGGCCTGACCGATGTAACACTTTCTGAGTTCGGGATTGTCATTGCTACGGTGCCGGGAAACGTCCGCGACGATGCGCCGGCCATTGCCTGGATCGCTCACGTTGATACGTCGCCCGAATTCTCTGGCAAGGATGTGAAGCCCGTCCTGCACGAAAACTACGACGGCAGTGACATCGTTCTGCCCGGCGATCCGTCGCGAATTATCACCGTCGAAGAAAACGCCGCTTTGAAATCGTTGATCGGCGCGACGATTGTCACGACCGACGGAACAACGCTGCTCGGAGCGGACGACAAGGCCGGCGTGGCGGCGATCATGGCGGCCGCCGACTGGCTGATGAATCATCCAGAAATCCCGCACGGCCCAATTCGACTCTGCTTTACATGCGACGAAGAAATCGGTCGCGGCATCGACAAGCTGGACATCGCCGGCCTGAACGCCGTTTGCGGATACACGCTCGACGGCGAAGGCCGAGGCATGATCGACTTCGAAACCTTCTCGGCCGACGGAGCGACCATCACCGTCGAAGGAATCAACACTCACCCCTCCGAAGGCAAAGGGAAGATGGTGAACGCGGTGCGGATCCTTTCGCAGTTCATTGCGAGGCTTCCCGAAGACCACCTCAGCCCGGAAACAACCGACGGCCGAGACGGGTTCATTCATCCGTACGTGCTCGAAGGCGGCGTCGCCAAAGCCACGGCAAAGATCATTCTGCGAGACTTCGACACGGCCAAACTCGCCGAACAGGCTGCGTTGCTCGAATCAATCGCCGCAGAACTGCGAGTCGCCTATCCCAAAGCGACAATCACCGTCGACGTGAAAGAGCAGTACCGAAACCTCGCGGACGGTCTGAAGTCCGAACCGCGAGCGATCCCGAAAGCCGAGCAGGCCATGAAGGCCGCCGGCCTGGAACCAGAGCTGACCATCATCCGCGGCGGCACCGACGGTTCCATCCTCACCGAACGAGGTCTTCCGACCCCAAACCTCTCCACCGGCGAACACAACCCACACTCGCCTCTGGAATGGACGAGTAAGGAAGAACTCGAAACCGCCGTCAACGTGCTCGTCGAACTCGCCAAGGCCTGGGGCATTGAAGGCGTTTAGCTGACCAGAAGGGTGCGTTTCTTCGATCGATCAAATGTCGTGCAGTTTTGAACCACGGAAGACACGGAATTTCACGGAAAGGTCGTCATTGTCTTCCGTGTTTTTCCGTTGCTTCCGTGGTTAATTTCACTGGTCGACTTCGTCAGGCAGAGCCTGACCTACCGGCTACTTCGTCTTCAAGCGATCGACCAGACGGATGGTGCGTTCTTTGGCGGCGGTCCTGGCTCTCTTTTTGGCTTCTTCGAATTCGGTGGTTGGACCGCTGAATAATTTTTCGAAGTGGATGCCGAGGTCGGCGACGTCCCAGGCCGTCTGCACCCAATTGTCCATGTCCCACGAGCCGATCCAGATGATGTACTGGCCGTTGTCTTTCTGACGTTCGCGGCTGGCGTATTCTCCCTGGACGTAATTCAGCAGGCCTGTTGTGTGAGCCACGAAAGTCTTTCGCGAATCGGCAACCAGATCTCGGAGTTTTTCCGGGTAGCGTTTTTCGACGAGTTCCAATGCTCGCTTCCTGCTGGAATCGTCTGTCGGAAGTGGAGACGCCGCTCGACGCACGGCTGACAAGTCTTTCCGCCACTGAACGACAGCCGCTGAGTATTCTCGGACGAATCGCGGAATGTCATCGCTCAGAGACTTCAGCCCTTCGGCGGTGAGCGGTCCATTCTTCGCCTGAATGGCTTCCGGAAGCTTGTCGTAGCGATTGCCGATTTCGATATAGAGGTCGCCCAATTTCTGAGAGTCCGACCGCGACGAAGAATCCAACCTGCTGGTCGAGCTTCCGGAAAACGACGACCGACTGCGAGAACTCGACGCCGTCGATCGCGACGACAGCCTTGAGCGTGAGGATGAAAGTCTTGATGACGACGTGTTCGATCTGGTGGACGATGTTGTCGAACGTGGCTCCGCGGGCTTCCCGCCCGTCTGAGTGGTTTTGCTGCGAATGTCCGAGCTGATCGCCGAAAGACGTCTGAAAACGTCAGAACGCTGCTCGGAAGTCGCGTCAGACGCTTTCAGGAACCGAGATCGAAAATCGCTGACCTTTTTCGAGTACCGGTCCGCGCCTGTCGGCCCCATCGCCGAGACCGATTTGACCTCTTTCTCCAAAGCCGTCAGCTCGGCGATCATTGAGCGGGCCGTGGCAGCTGTGGCGGCGTCAGAATTCAAAACGGCTGCGGAAAAACACACGGCCAGAACGAATCGAGTCCAGATTCTCATATTGAAAATATCCATTTAGGAACGTGTCCAGAATAACTTCCCGATTTCATACCAGCACGAAGCGCGAGCGA
>CALDJX010000439.1 GCA_937899075.1 uncultured Planctomyces sp.
GTTTTGTGCCATCCGTCACTCCCAGGATTTCCTCAGAAGTGGATCCTCCGCAAAGCTCGCAGCATGCAGAACCCGGTGTTTCCCGGCCGAACACCAATAGCACTCTCCACCGAAGAGCCGCTCGAACTCCGCTATCGACTCATCGTCCACCGCGGAGCCGCTTCGCAACGCCAGCTGAAACACTGGTTCGAAGAGTACGCTGCCGAGGAGTAACGACTGAGGCTGAACAACTGAGCCCGAGCGACTGGCTGAACAACAAACGCAGGCCAGGATTCACTCAGCGCAAAGAAAAACCGCCTCGCGAATCCCTGCGCGAGGCGGCTGAGTGAGCGCCATCTCTTCTCTTTCACACTCTTCCATGAGCGATCGGAACATCCTGCTTCCCGGGTGCATCCTTGCATCCGTTCAGAAGCATTCAGCCAACTGGTGTCGAAGATGGGGCGACACCAATTGCACTCCGTCCATTGAGTGTCCAGTTCCGCGAGGCCCGGTCAGGCAGCGGACAACATCCGTGATGCACTTTCTCTGATGCAGATCCAGGATTAATTTCAGGCATCGAACACCAACGACAGGCGACTATCCATGGCCGACCCTGCACGCCGTGGTGCGGTGCTTAATGCGTGACCTTCATACCGAACAGCTCAGCCAGCTATCGCCATCCCTGACGATACCAACGGGAATTCCCGCTGACACGGCTTCGTCCATCAACAGGAACGTTCCTTCGTCCCCGACCATTCCGTGGTTCGTTAGCAGCCTCCTTTGCAATCGATGTTTCGGTTTTCGGAATGAGTCCAACTCATTCTGATCATTCAAAAGCGTGTTCAGCGATCTCGTCGAACTGAGGATTCAATTCAGCAACGTACGCGTCCCAGCGTGTTGCGTCCCAGAGTTCCAGGTGATCGCTGACTCCCAACAGCACGACTTCGCGTTTGAGCTCTGCAAACGCTTTGAGTCGGTCGGGAACGCGAAGGCGGCCCTGCGAATCCACATCCAGGTGCTCCGCCCTGGCGTAGAAAAGCCGCATGTAGTTGCGAACGTCGGCTTTGCCTGCCGACTTTTCGGAGAATCGTTGAGCAAGTGCGTCAAACTTTTCTGTCGTGAAAACTGCAAGCGACTTCTCCGTCCATGGAGCAAGAAACAATGACTTCAAATCCGCGCCACCAAGGTCTTCGCGAACGCGTTTCGGAACAGCCAGTCGCCCTTTGTCGTCGAGCGTCCTCGGCCACGTCCCGGTCAGAGCCATTCGTTACCCGCTGCTCCCGATTGCCCCAAAGTTTTCCACCGAACCCCACCTGAGCCCACAAGTTAATAAGCAAAATCAAGCGGTCAAGCCGATGTTAGAAAAGTCCTGGCGGAATCCCCTCAGGACCGGACGCAGGTGCTTATCACAAAGCGACTTGTGACTTCACAAGATTTTTGTCGGGCCGGCTCAGCGGATGGGTCGCGAGCCAGTTCATCCGAGCAGGCTTGCGTACAGCTTCGAATAGGAATTCACGACTGATTCCCACGTAAACTGTTCTGAGACAACCTGTTGCAGCCGAACGGCTCGGTCTTTGGCAGCATCCGGGTCCGCAAGGCAATCGTCGATTGCTGCGGCGAGTTCATTCTGCCGGGAAATCCCCACCAGCACTCCACTTTCACCGGAAGTGATAATCTCCTCGGCTCCTTCGACACGGGTCGAGATGATGGGAATTCCGGCCGCTCCAGCTTCGAGCAGCACGTTCGGCATCCCCTCCCACTTCGACGCCAGCACGAACAGATCGCATGCCCGCATGATCCCCGGAACGTCGGCCTGCCAACCGGCTAGATGGACTCGGGAGTCCAGCCTCAGGTCCGTAATTTCAGCTCGCAGATCTGGCTCGTCAGTTCCGTGGCCGACGAAGAGAAGATGAGCACTCGGATGCCGCTCGGCGATTGCAGCAAAGCTGTGTAATAACCCAAAAGGATTCTTCTGCTCATCGAGTCGGCCGACAGAAAGAATCGTTGCCGCATCTTTCGGAATGCCAAACGGCGAGAGGTCAGCGGGCCTGGCCGCCGCGAAGCGTTCAACATCGACGCCGTTGGGAATGACCAGAACTTTCGATTCAGCAAGCCCCGACTCGCGGATCGAAAAGTCAGCGACGGACTGACTCACACAAACGTGGCGATTCACGAGATGGTCGGTCCAACGGTCGACGTTCAGTCGCCACCGGCCGCGTTTTTCAGCAACTCGGATTCCCGAAACAACGACCGGCACTCGCGCACGGCGCGCGGCAAGTCGCCCGGCGATGTTTGCGTGAAAGAGGAACGTCTGTAACACCGCAGGCTGTTGCTCTTTCAAACATCTCGTCAAACCGACGGTTGCTCTCCACAAGCCGGCGGGACTCCGCACGCGCCCGGCTCCGATCGCCGTGACAGGAATTCCGGCAGCTTCCAGCGGCTCTGCCAGAGGTCCGCGGTCACTCAATGAAATGACGCGAGGTTCCCAAAGACTCCGATCCAAACCTGTCACGATGCGCACGAGTGCCCGCTCGGCACCGCCGTGGTCAAGCTCGGTGATCAGAAAGCTGATTCGTCTCGGAGCTGACATTTCGAAACGTTCTTCAATGGTGAACGGTTAAGGACTCGGCCGCGAACAAAGTCAGAACGCTGAAAAAGCCCGGCCCCTCAAAAAAGGCCGGGCTTTGATATTCCAAAGCTATCTCAAATGCGCCGCCACAGTCACGAACCAGCGAGAGCGATTCTGCCATACGCTCGGAACGTCACCGGATCGGTACGTCCCGGGATGGTCACAGAAATCTGCTCGTCGAGCTTTCCGATTTTCTGCGGTGCAGTAACGGTCAACGGGATAATCTGAATCGGTGCCGCCGTCGTCGGCAACCGGACCTGGAAAACATCTTTCGCTTCGATGCAATTGACCGCTGAAACTTCAAACGGTTTCTTGCCTTGCAGCACGACATTCACGGTCTTTTCCTGACCTGGCGTCATCGTCCCCAGAGACACGACCGACGGATTCACGGTGATATCCGGCGTCACTTCAGCCTCAACGAGCAATGGCACTTTCGGGCTGGTTTCGTCATCGGTCAGCAATGTAATGCTGTGTCGGAACGGTCCGAACGGAACCTTGTCGCTCAGCGTCACGGTCAGGTCGTAGTTGACGCGTCCACCACCGCGAGTCGTTTCCTTGACGACTGCGTCGACGAGTTTGCTGTTCGTCTGAACTTCCTTGATCTTCCAGTCGTCGCGACCGGCGTACGCGATTTTGAGTGTCCGCTCGTTCTTCTGCTCGCGATCGATCGATCCAAACTGCGCCGAACCTGGATCAACTACCACATCCGTGCGGATGTAAGCGGTGATCGGAATTCGCACTTCCTTGTACGACGGCTGGTCGAACACCACGATCACGTTGGAATCTTTCCGCCGCGTGAACTTGCGGGTGTCCATCGTGATTTCGACGTACGCCTCTTCGAGACTCACCAGCGTTTCCTGACTTGGCTTGCCAGCCGAGCATCCGCAGGTCGTCCGCACTTCGGCGATGTGAACCGTCTCGTTATAGAGGTTCTTGAGTTTGAGCCGGTAGCTGGAATCGGCCCCGCGAGCGACTACGCCAAAATCGTGCGTTGTCTTTTCGAACATCTTCTCGGCCCACAACTCATCCGCCTGAGCGACCGAGGTTCCAAAGGCCATCGACGTGACCAGACCGGATGCGAGCGAACGTGAAACAAACTGACGTCGAGAGAGCATAGTCCAGCCTCGTTGCTGAGTGTTCGAGTGGGAAAGGGCGAGACGAGCACAGCTAAGCCATCATGGCCACCGCCGTACAAGCGAGTATTCCACACGGGAGGGACGATTGAGCCTGAAATCCGAAAAGGAATCCAGCAATTATCAGCTTGCGCCGTCTGGTCGAAGCACAAATTGTGGAGCTACTACCAGTTGGGCGATTGTTATCCACGAGTCAGCCTGGCTGGCTGGAACCAGCACGGCCAAAGATCACCGTCGATACGTTTTCTCGGAAATCGGCCTCAAGTCGCGCTGACGTTAGTTCTGGCGATCCCCGATGTCAATATATGCAGATTCCGCAAGAGAGAGACTGTGCGTCGAGATTAACTGCCCACGCGGATCCGGTGAGACCCCGTAGGTCAGGCTCTGCCTGACGGAGTCTTTCCTTCATGAAGTACTGAACCACGAAAAACACCAAATACACGAAAACCTTCTTGTGAGAATTCTCAATCCGTAAGGGGGATGATGAAGAAATGGTCAGCCTGTGTTTTCGTGTATTTGGTATTTTTCGTGGTTGGAAATTTACCGAGCACTTCGTCAGGCAGAGCCTGACCTACCTACGCCGAAACATCGATCCGCGGCTCGCATGAACTGGTCGGTCAAAGAAGCTAGATTTACGAGACGCATCTACGGCGACTGATCGGTCGGCCATCCCGGATGCGACACAAGCTCTGTCTAAAGAACAAACTCCAGCGAGCAAACAATGCAGTCCATCAATTCTTCGCATCAACTCTGCACGGTCCTCGTCCTCGCCGCGCTGGCGGTAACGGGCGCGACCATCTATCAGTCGGACGCCGCTGACTCTGACAAAGTCGCGGGCGACAGCTTTCCGAAGCTGATCAACACCGAGAATCCGGACGCGGTGCTCACCAAAGCGGACGACGCGCTCAAAGGCATGAAACTGCCGGACGGCTTTACGATTTCGCTGTTCGCGTCCGAGCCGGATGTCAATCAGCCGATCGCTCTGGCGACGGACGACCGAGGCCGGCTATGGGTCGCGGAAAACTACACCTACGCCGAACGTGCAACGAACTTTGATGACACCATGCGCGACCGCGTGGTGATTCTTGAAGACGCCGATGACGACGGAAAATTCGACAAGCGGACTAAGTTCTGGGATCAGGGCCGGCGGCTGACGAGTGTCGAAATCGGTTATGGCGGCGTGTGGGTGCTCGACGCTCCGAACCTGTTGTTCATTCCGGACCGCGACGGCGACGACATTCCCGACGGCGAACCAGTCGTCATGCTGAACGGCTGGGACGATGACGCGGTACGGCACAACATTGTGAACGGGCTGCGCTGGGGACCGGACGGCTGGCTCTACGGTCGGCATGGCATCATGGCTACGTCGCTGGTCGGCCGTCCCGGCGCGACTCCTGATCAAAGAACGTCACTGAACTGCTGCGTCTGGCGATTTCATCCAACGAAGCATACGTTCGAAGTTGTGTGCGAAGGCACGACCAATTCGTGGGGCATGGACTGGGACGAGAACGGCGAACTCTTCTTCATCAATACAGTCATTGGCCATCTCTGGCACGCGATCCCCGGCTCCTACTTCCGCCGGATGTACGGCGAACATTTTAACGCGCACGTTTATCAGGCCATCGAGCAGACGGCTGACCATTTTCATTGGGACACCAAAGAACAATGGCACGACCTGAAAAAGATCGGCATCACCAAGACGACCGACGAAGCCGGCGGCGGACACGCTCACTCGGGCATGGCGATCGTCCCGCCAGGCTTGTGGCCTGAGCAGTACGACAACTCGGTGCTGGCCATCAATCTGCACGGACAGAGAATCAACCGCGATCGACTCGTCCGCGAAGGCGCGACTTACTCAGCCAAACACGCCGATGACTTCTTAAAGGCTTCCGACCCGTGGTTCCGCGGCGTCGAGCTTCACTTCGGACCAAACGGCGTTCTCTACATCGCCGACTGGTCGGACGTCGGCGAGTGTCACGAAAACGACGGCGTGCACCGGACTTCCGGGCGGATCTATCGGGTGAGCCCTCCCGCACGATCACCGAAACAGTCGGTATTAACCGACCTTGGAAAACAGTCGCTTCAGCAGCTCTTCTACACAGCACGCTGCTCGAAGGATCCCTGGTTGGTCCGACACTCGCTGCGGATTCTGGCAGAGCGAGGACCGATCGACGGTACAGCCGTTGGCAAACTCAGTCGACCAGACTCAATCGAACTTCAGAGCACACTTGGACGTTGGCTCGCTTACAAAAGCGGCGAAAAGTCTCGACTCAAAATGGCAAATTCAAAGTACGCAGACGTGACCGTCAACGAAATTCTGGCCGCCAACGCGGTCGGACTTGCTTCGAAACAGCACCTGGTGAAACTTCTGGCAACACCCATCGAACATATCAAAGTCCAGGCGATTCGACTGCTCACCGACAACCGACAGTTTGACCCGGATGTTCTTGAAGCATTCGACAAACTGGCGGCTGAGGACGAGTCCGGGCTGGTTCTCACATACCTCTGCTCGGCGTTGCAGAAAATGCCGCACGGTTATCGCTGGCCGCTCGCCACAGCGCTTGGCAAGCGAAAAGAATTTGCAGACGATCGGGTTTATCCGCTGATGCTGTGGTACGGGATCGAGGCCGCAATAACGAGCAATCCGGAAGCTGCCAGTCGAATGGCAGCTAGCTGTCAGATCCCGAAGGTTCGAGAATTCATCTCGCGACGAGCGACGGAAGAACTTGAACGACAACCGGTCGCGATCGAACTATTGCTCAAGGAAGCCGACCTTCAACGCAGCAACACGGCATTGTCTCTGGACGTCCTGCGAGGAATGGACGCCGCACTTCGAGGATGGCGAAAGGCTCCGCAGCCAAAAGGATGGAACGACTTTGCCCTGGCCCGTTCAACGAACGACGAAGAAGAGATTCGCCGGTTGACGCGTGAACTGTCTCTCGTCTTTGGCGACGGAAGAGCCATGGACGAACTGCGTAAGATTGCAAAGGACGGCGGCGTGGCTTTGGAAGAACGCCGCTCGGCGATCAGAGCACTCGTCCTGGCGAGAGACGAAACGCTGGTCCCATTCCTTCAAAACCTGCTGACCAACCGCGACCTCGGCAAAGACGCAATCAACGGGCTCGCGGCATTCGGCGATGACGAAACACCGAAGCTTTTGGTCGCCAAGTTCGGCGGATTTCGGGACGCCGCGAAACGCGAAGCCATCACTACGCTCGTCTCGCGTTCGGCGTTTGCAACGGTACTGCTCGACGCGGTGACCGAGAAACGGATCGCTCGTGACGCGGTCTCGGCGTTCCAGCTTCGTCAGATGCAGAGTTACGGCGACGACGCAATCAGCAACCGCGTGACACAACTCTGGCCGGAACTGGCTGAACAATCTGAAGAGAAGTCACGGCGGATCGCCGAACTGCGAACGCTGCTGTCTGCTGAAACGTTGGCAAAGGCGGACACGTCGAATGGACGGTTTCTATTCAGCCGGTCGTGCGCGAACTGCCACACGCTGTTCGGAGAGGGGAAGAAGATCGCTCCGGACCTGACGGGTGCTCAGAGAAACAACCTGAACTACCTGCTCGAAAACATCGCTGACCCCAGCGCGACCGTGTCGAAGAACTTCCAGATGCGAATCGTTCTGCTGGAAGACGGCCGAGTCCTCAATGGCGTCGTGCTGGCTCAGAATGAAAAGACACTCACCATTCAAACAGCAACCGAGCAGGTCGTCATTCAGCGAGACGAAGTCGACATCATGCGGGATTCGAAGCTGTCGATGATGCCGGAAAATCTGCTGAATGTTCTGAGGGATGAGCAGGTTCGGGATCTGATCGGATACCTCATGTCACCGACTCAAGTTCCGTTGCCATCAAAGTAAAAGCCGGCCCAAAGGACCGGCTTCGGTAACCAAAGAGTGGCGGCCGGCGAAGATCGCGGGCCTGCGTCAGCTGCTGCGAAGTTCAGACGTATCGCGGCGTGAACGTCTCGACCTGTGCATCGGCCGACCTGGTGAACTGCATCTTCGGAGCTGGAATTTCGGCGTGAGGTTGGTCGATCCGCATCGTCTCGTGTAGTGAAGGTTCAAGAGAAACGACACCAGCTGAAGTCACGACTGACTGAGTCGCTTCAATCAGCTTGAGGTCGCGATCGATCCGGCGCATTTCACTGACCACGACGGCGTGCCAGTCGGAATCCCGACGAGCTTCTGTCGGCACGTAGTTTCGGCGAGCCCACTGTCGCAATCGCAGTTCGGCCACAAGATCCACTTCTCGACTATCGTTGCCCATCATCGTTGTACCTCAAAATCGTCACAGTCAGATCAGTTGGTGTCTCAGAGCCCGGCGTCAGCAATTGGTCGATCGCTAACGGGCGAGTCACTCACATCGATCGGCAAACGCCAGCAATGATCCGAACCGAATTCGGTGGATGATGGCTCGGATTCACTCGAGCACGGCTATTGATCAAGTCGTTCGGCTCCTACCCGGTAATTGTGTTCGACGCACCGTGCGGATTGCGACGGACAAAGGGAGTGGACGATCACTCAAAACCGCTCGACGGCCGCAATAGATTGAGGCGGCGACACTTCCCTACAAAGCATCGATCAGGTCTGACGCTACGAAGTCTGCGCGGTCATCACGTCCAATGCGAACAGCGGCGTAGTCGGGATCATGGTCTAAGAGCGCGAGCCAATCGTTGTCGGCAATCTCGCTTAGCAGATCAGCCTTTGCCCGACGCGTCTGCAGCAGATTCGTGTCGTACGACATGCACCACAGAACGGGAAGATGCATCCTCGTTCCGCAGATGTCTCCCAGGAATACGGCCGTTTCGCCCTCGCTTTCGAAGAGTAACGCCTGGTGCCCTTCGGTGTGGCCACCCGTCACGAGCGAACGCAAGCCCGGCATGATCTCGACGTTACCGTCGATCAGCTTCAACTGCCCGGAAGCGTGCAGCGGCAGCAGATTTTCCTGAGGGTAAGCACCTCGAAGTTCCGGCAAGTCCGACGTGGCCATCACCCACTCACGCCGCTGGGCGACGTATTCGGCATTGGGAAACGACGGCACGATCTCGCCCGCCTCGTTCCGAAAGGTGCCGCCGCCGGCATGGTCAAAGTGAAGATGTGAGAACACAACCACGTCGATGTCTTCCGGCTCGAATCCCGCTTCTTTCAGGTTTCGGAGCAGCGGATCGCCGGGCTCAGAATTCAGGTTGCGTTGCTGCTTCTCGGGGAGTTTTGACCCGTACCCCGTATCGACCAGCACATTCTTTCCGTCGATTGTGGCGACAACGCAGTTTGTCTGCTGAGGAATCCTGTTCTTCTCATCCGGCGGCGTTTTCCGTTCCCAGAGAACTCGAGGAACGACTCCGTAGAGCGTTCCAGCGTCGAGATGACACACCCCGCCGGAAACCGTCTTTAAGTCGATCTGCCCAAGCTTCATCGGCATTTCCTGGTTTCAATCAGCTCGCCTGGTTTCAATCAGCTCGGATCTGGCAGTCCGTTGACGACCGACCAGATTTCCTCGCCGACTTCGTCAATGGACTTCAGCCGGTCGCCGTCCAGTAGCGAGATCGTCGACCAGTCTTGTTCACGCGACGCGAGTTCAAGATACGCCTGTCGGACGGAATCCAGATAGTCACGATCCGCTTCCTGAAGATCAGCAGCCTGGTCGGTGTAATCGCGTTTCGCTTTCCGAGCGATCAGCATCTGAGCGGTCTCGGCCGGCAGGTCGAGATGCACGACAAGCTTTGCTCGCGGCAGGCGAAAAACTTCATGCTCGGTTTTCAGGATCCAATCCTGCAGAGCGGTCCGTTCTTCGCCGACTTTTTTGGCTCCCTGATGAGCGACGTTCGAAGCAACGTACCGATCGGCAACGACGACATCCTTCGTGGCAAGCAGCTCAGACAGCATTCCGATCGATTCGAACCGGTCAGCCGCGTACAGCGTTGCAGCGAGATGAGGATCGACCTGGTCGAGCTGCCCGAATTCACCATTCAGGAATCGGCCGATCGTTTGGCCAAAGTGCGTTGCCGAGTAGCGAGGAAAACTGATCAGCTCGGAACTGCGGCCGGAAGCGAGCAGTCGCTCGTGCAGGAGCTTTGCCTGGGTCCCCTTGCCTGAACCATCAATTCCTTCAATGGCGATCAACACGGTTCTGATCCAATCGTTCGTCTACTGACGAGGTTTCAACCGACCGTCGAGTCGCCTTCGAAATCTTCGTGGGCACGCAACAAAGCGACAGCAGCCGCTTCGGCGTCGCAATGCGTGAAGTAGCTGAGCAGCCGGCTGGCATCCAGAACGTCCTGCACACCGGGCGTCAGATTGGAAATCACCATCTTCCCTCGGTTGCGATGCAGCTTGCGGTGAAGCGTGATCATCTTTCCAACGACCGAACTGGTGATGTACTCGACGCCGGCCATATTCAGAACGATTTTCTGGAAGTTAAACTGGTCCGGCAGCAGGAACAGTTCGTGGCCCAGGTCCTCGATGTTTTCTTCATCGTTAATGTGCGAAACACCGAACCGAACAACGACGATGTCGCCGTGCTCAGCCACTTTGATATACCGAGGTTGAAAATCTTCGAGGCCCATACCGGCCCTTTCTCAGTTCGTTTCGGCATGAAACAATTGGTTGCTGGGCAAGACTGCCCGACAAAGACGCCTTCCAATCTACGTTGAGCCAACCAGTGACTCACTCCCAATTCGCACTGCAATCACCTGTTGCCGTTCGGCAGCTTCGCCGCGAGCTGACACAATCGTGCCAATGTCGTGACTTGCTCCCGGAAGTTCAACCGGAGCGTACCTTCGATCAGTGCCGCTGACCCAGCCCGGACGGTCCCGCACTTCCCGCTCGACCATAACTTCCAGGTCTCGACCAACCAGCGTTTGATAATAGTCTTCCGCGAGGTCCCGTTCGAGTTCGCTCAGAATCCGACATCGTTCTTTGCGGACTTCCGGATTGACCTGGTCGGGGAAGTCGGCGGCCGGTGTCCCTTTTCTCGCGCTGAACGGGAAAACGTGGATCTTCATGAACCGAGCCTGCCGGCACGCTTCCAGAGTTTCTTCGAACTCGGCATCCGTCTCGCCGGGAAAGCCGACGATGACGTCGGTGGTGAATGCGGGATGGTCAAGCCGCTCGCGCATCTGCTCCAGTTTTCCCAGAAATTTCGCCATCGAATACCGTCGCCGCATTCGTCGCAGAACGGCTTCTGATCCGCTCTGCAATGACGGATGAAACTGAGGGCACAAGTGCTCGCAATTTGCCGCCGCGTTGATGAATTCGTCGTTTACCTCGACCGCCTCGATGCTCGACAGCCGCATCCTCCAATTGCCGGGGATCCGGTCCAGCTTTTCGAAGAGGTGCCACAATCGAAACGGCGGCAGGCCCGACTTTCCGCGCGTTGTGTCAACTCCGTAGTGTCCGACGTGAATCCCGGTGAGCACGATTTCGCGATAGCCGTTATCGAGCAGCCGTCGGACTTCGGCTTCGATCGACTCAGGAGTGCGGCTCTGCAAACCCGGTCGAACCTGGGGAATAATGCAGTAGGTGCAGTTCAGAATGCAGCCGTCCTGAACTTTGACATAGGCTCGACGGCGGCCATCAAAATGGCTGATACCTTCCGGGATGTCGACGATGCCAAGCCGGTCGAATACGTCGGGCAGCTCACGTTTATCGCGGACAATCTCGAAGACGCCAGGCAGACCCCGCAGCACTTCCGGGTCGCGAGTCGCGTAGCAACCCATCACGATCGTGCGGGTGCCGGGGTTCTTCTTCGCCAGTTGACGAATTAATTGCCGGCCCTTGGAATCTGCCTCACCGGTCACCGTGCAGGTATTGACGACGCACAGATCCGCCGCCTCGTTTTTCGCCGCCTCGCGAAAACCGTTGCTCAGCAGCGTCTCTTTGACGAGCTGCGTTTCGTACTGGTTGACTTTGCACCCGAGGGTCACAAGCCGGCACGTGCGTTCGGACATGGGAATATCAGAGTAAAATGGGGATTCCGAGTGGAACCGCGGGCTGAATTTTCAGTTACAGCGAGGCCTCGATCAGTGGCGACGGTCGTTTCGGGCGAGTATACCCTTGGGCATTCCGTCCAGCGAGTGACCGCGTTTCAGCTCGCAGGTTGCGTATTCGAAACAGAATCTCGGGAACACTGATAACCGCTGATATTCGCTAATTTGAATCCGTGGAGATCAGCTTTTCTTCGTGTTCCGAAGTCGTTCGAAACTAGTGTTTCATCGTCTGGGTGAAACACCGCGTCTGATACCGGGGTATTGTCGAGGCCCCAAAGAGTTCGCCCCATTTTCTGTTGGAGTTCATCGTGAAGTTGTCCATCGATCGACCAGTTCCGCCGAGTAGTCAGAAAACGTCAATGAAACACCGACCGGCCACAGTTTTTGCCTTGCTCGCCATCTTTCTGGTCAGTGGCGTCGGAACATTGTCCGCTCAGGATTCGGCAGATACCGAAGAAGCACCGGCGTATCCGGTTGTCACCGTCTGCGTCGCCAGTGTCGACCGCATTATGGACCACATCGGTTTTGTCTTCGGGCAGGTCGAGCGGCCGGAAACCATGGACATGATTGGAGCAGGGCTCGCACGTTTCCGCGATCTCGAAGGACTCGACCGAACAAAACCCGGCGGGCTGATGATCTTCGTTTCGGAAGGCCTCATCCCGCTGCCGATTCCGGTCGGATTTCTTCCAGTGAAAGACATCGGCGAACTCGGGCAGACCTTCACCACAATGGGTGCCCAGCTGAAAGCAATCCCGGGAGAAGAAGATCGCTACGAGCTGATTCCTCGCCGAGGGCCAACCAGCTTTGTCGTTATTCAGGGCGACTATGCCTTCATTGGACAGAATGAAGAAAGCATCAACCGCACGTTTGCACTGCCGGAAGAATTCGCCGGCCCACTGGCCAATCGCTACGACATCTGCGCTTCGGCAAACCTGCGCAAGACTCCGAAAGCCATTCGCGATTTGATCCTGATGACGATCAAGAATTCCGCGCAGGCTTCGATGCAGCGTCGCGACGACGAGCCAGAAGCTGTCTACAACCTCAGGCGTTCTCAGGCGGAAGGCAATCTGCGAAACGTCGAGAATCTTCTACGGGACGGCGAGGAACTGACGATCGGATTCAAAGTCGATCAGGCAGCTAAGAACGCCTCGCTGGAAGTCATCGTGAAAGCGATGCCGAATTCGACCTTCGCCAAGGAAATGAAAGAAGGCATCGCCAAGCCGAGTTACTTCGCGGCGGCGATTGACGACAGCGTTCCACTGAGTGCTTCTCTTTCCGTGATGGTGGCGAAGCACGATCGCAAGACGATGCTCGACCTGTTTAATCTCACCGAGCAGGAATCCAACCGCGGACTCGCCGGCCTGCCTCGCGACACAGCGGTTGAGGACATCCCTGGCCAGCAGGCAACTCAGGATCTCTTCAACGCACTCCGCGAGACAATTAAAGAGGGACACATGGACGGCTTCGTCCAGTTCTTCGGCGAGCCTGGCGAGAAGTTTGTCGTTGCCGGCGGCGTCAAGATCATGAACGCCGGAGCCTTCGGCGCAGGACTGAGCAACGTTCTGGAACAAGCCAGTCGCACCTCCGCCAACATGGACGTCGAACTGGGAGTCGATTCGTACGGAGACATCGTGTTCCACAGGTTGTCCAGCAAGAACCGCGACCGTGGTGACAAACGTATGTTTGGCGAGGAGTCGGCTCTCTACTTCGGGACGGACAATCAGGCACTGTGGTTCGCGGTGGGAGGCGACGCCGCCATGCCCACGCTGCGATCTGCCATCGATCGCGTTTCGACCGGCAACGACGCTGGTCCGCGGCGAGGCGAACTGGCACCGTTTCAGGTCATCGTCAACCTGACCGAGTGGATTCACATCAACCAGTCCGACCGTGATCAACCCGGCCGATTCGCAGCACTCGCTCTGGAAGCCTTTGAAGCCGACGGCAGCGACATCATTCGAGCCGACGCCCGGTCACTCAAAAACGGATTCCGAATCCGCGTTCAAATCGAAAACGGATTCCTTCGCCTGCTCGGCCTGGCCATCTCGCGCCAAATCGACAGCAGTCAGGCTCTGTAGATCAGGCTGTGCCTGACGGAGTCTGAAGGTGGGGACAGCCTGACGATTGATTTAACCACGGAAGGCACGGAAAAACACGGAACAGGAATCGTTTCTTCCGTGTATTTCCGTGCCTTCCGTGGTCCAGAAATTTCGAGCGTTTTTTTTGATCAGAATGACTGCGTCAGGCAGAGCCTGACCTACGGCACTACGGAACTGACCTGTGAAATGGCTATGGAACGAACAGTTCTAATTCGTCAGGCAGGCATCGGAATGTAACTGGCGTTGTTCCGAGCGGGTCTCCGTCGATCTGAACCGGAGCCGCGCAGTCACTCTCGATCGTCACGGACGACGTCTTGAAGACTCGAACATCGGGCCTGTCCAGGTGCAATCGCCGAGTGACCATCGCGCTGTACTTTGCGAAGTTCCAGCGACCTGACTTTTCAAACACTCGCACAGTCAGCAGCCCATCGTCCGGTTCGGCGTCCGGATTGACGGGCAGCTTGAAGGCGTACGCCGGAAAGTTGGACACGACGACCAGCGAACCTTCGATCGGCTCCGGTTGACCTTCGGCTGTCACTTTCAAACGAGGAAACGTGTACTGAATCGTCGACCGTAAAATCGGCGACACGTAGCTCAAGTGAGAAATGTTTCCTCGCCGAGACTGGTGCAGACGACGGATGACTTCCGCGTCAAATCCAACGCTGCCCATGATCAGAAACCAGGTTTGGTTATCCGATCCGTTGTCGTCTGGTCCGTGGCCAGCCGATCCGACATCAAACTTTCGAAGTTTACCTGCTGCCAGAATTCGTGCCGCTGCTTCGCCATCGAGCGGGATTCCCAGATACTTCGCCAGAAGATTCTCGGTCCCCAGCGGAAACGGACAAGCCGGCACGCCGGGAAATCGATTCGCGATGTCTGCCAGCGTTCCGTCTCCTCCCGCCGCGACGATGCCGACCAGCGCCGCGCGACGCCCTGGATCCTTCAACCGTTCGGCAAGAATCTCGCGACGTGAAAAAATGTGTGGACGCAGATCGTGGCGTTTCAACTCGGAAGCAAGGTCGAACAGAAAACGACGCCGTTTCCCACTTCCTGACCGGGGATTTCGTTGAATGGCAACCCAGGGCCGGATCACGACAACAGTCCCTGCAGTTCGGTCAGCGAGCGAACAATCCCGTACGGAGCATCCGGGCTGTCAACGCCGCCCCGACCAGTCTTCCGATCAACCAGCACGGCATTCATCCCAACGGAGAGTGCTCCTTCAACGTCATTTACCAAACCATCACCGACCATCAGGATGTTCTCAGCCGCGACCTTCAAGTTTGAAACGATCGCGCGATAGAAATCGGAAGACGGCTTTCGAAATCCAAGTTCCGATGAAACAAACCGTTTCTGAAACAGCCCCAGCGCCGGGATGCCGTCGCAAATCGGGTGCAGGCGTTCGTCGAAGTTTGAGGCGATCGCCAATTGAATGCCACGTTCGCTCAACGAGTGCAACGTTGGCAGAGTGTCGTCGAACGTTCGCCACGCGGTGGGATCGCCGAAGTAATCATGCAACCTGAGAAAGCATCCTTCGCGGTCTTCGACTTCGGGAAACACGGCTTCAACGATGTATCGCCAGCGAGCTTCCTCGACCGCCGCACTTGTTGTCAGCCCGTCAGCGCCGGATGCGGCATCCTTGCGTTCGGTTTCTGCAAATGCCGCCGCGAATCGCGAACGCACGTCTTCGAAACTGCGTTCCGATCCGAACCGCTGGCCGATCTGATGGTAAGCCTCGGCCACGCTCGGTTCCGGATCGATGACCGTTCCGACAGCATCAAAAACAACCCACTCGACTTGCACGCCGACG
The DNA here is from genome assembly GCA_937899075.1 of uncultured Planctomyces sp. GTDB lineage: Bacteria > Planctomycetota > Planctomycetia > Planctomycetales > Planctomycetaceae > JABMPE01. The sequence goes on from CALDJX010000439.1 coordinate 15,643, forward strand.
CTCCGTCATCTGACTGCACTGGCTGATAAAGTGCTGAGGTTGTAGTGGCTGATCCATCCGGGAACTACTGATCGCAGAAGTAGACCCAGTCGACCAGAGCGTCGGCGATCGACGGGTGTTGATAAAAGTCGGGCCAGACGTGGCCGTAGCCGATCATCTCGGACAGGTCGTAGTTGCAAACCTGCGACGCGCGATTCCCGAACTGCCTCATGTCCCCTTCAGTGAAGCCGGCACTTCCTAACGCGAATCTCGAGAAAGGCCGTCTGAGCGGGTAGATCAACAAGGCCCAGTCTTTCCGGACTCGGATGTTCAACAGACACTCCGTCGCGTTCAACGCGTTTTCGTAACGCTGTCCTGGACAAAGCCAGTCGTGATCGATCGCTGCCCCGGCAAGAATCGTCCGGATTCGATGCGATGGTCCGTCGCAAAGTTTTACACCGCAGAGCTCACCACCGCCCATCAGGTCCAGGCCGGAAGCGACAATTCTCGCTCCGTGGCTGTGACCGATCAGGCAGATTGGCGATTGAGGCGAAATCGAGTGAATCAACTTCACGAGGCGAATGCCGTTGAACTCTGCTCGTCGTCCCAGAATCGCGACATCAAGACCGGGCACTGCCGAAGTACCAGCGATCGCCGGGTTGAGCGTCAGCAGGCCTTCACTCGGCCACGTCAGAAAAACAACCTGCAACGGCAGATCTGGTGCCGCCTTCCGCAGCCACCTAAACGTGTTCTTAGAATCTTCCGTGACGGTATCCGCCGTTACAAAACTGCCATGCACCATGATGCAGACCGGAACTCCAGGCTTCAGCCAGTTGTGGAACTCGGCGTCGGTCGATGTCGTCGCGCACCCGTTCCAGTCCGAGCGGACGTACTTGAAGAAGCAATCGTGAGCGCAGCCATGACACCTCTGCTGACAATGTCGAGCGCTGACAATCCAGTGTTCCTCGTCGGAAATCGATGTCCCGGTGTCTGGCAAATGAACGGCACCAACGTCGACTGCGGGGATCGGCTCGGGCAATTGCAGAATCTGTCGAAGCCGAGGCAAATCCTGCCCGGCAGCAATTGGGCTCATCACGGCAGACAGCAGCGCCAGCGCCGTGAGAGAAAGAAATGCGTAAATGATTCGACGAGTCATAGCTTCCAGATGTCCATCCCGCGAGTCAGTTCAGGTGTGGGCAAAGGGGGTTAACCATCGCACGCAAAGTCAGTCGTAAGTGAAACTTCGCAATCAGAGACCAGCAGGACTGGGGTTGAAATTGTGCGATGAAAATGTCTGACGCTACGAATCTAACCTGGCTTTGTGACGCGAGTCGGATTTCAGACCGACACGATTTGAATCCTGACACGTGTTTGTCAGGACGGTGGGTTTGAATCGGTTTTGAGGGAGGCGTTCGCCCTTTCAGCGTCAGAATCAAACCGCAGAAGCTACAAAAAGAGGACGAAGCAATCGCTCCGTCCTCGAGTGTGCGATCAATGTCTAATTCGGTTAGACAGGCACATCTGCTGCCGTCGAAGTGGCCTCTTCAGTCACTTCCGCAGAGTCATCGACAGGCTGGTGCGAATGCTGCGGGTGTGGCGGCCACGTTGTCGCAGGACCAGGCTGATTCTCAGACGTTTGTCGATCGTAGCGATCCTCAAAGCTGGGCTGACGAGTCCGACGAGCGCCCGACTTTCTCATCGCTGTTGCCCGTTGCCAACGGATAAAGGTGCGGAACATCTCAACGACCGCGATCACGCCAATGATCACCGCCACACCCCCGTACGTTCTCCACGACATCCCCTGCTCGAAGTTTTGAGACAGGAACGCTCCGCCCAGCCCCATCGAGATACAGGCCAGCGAACCATCGATCCACATCTTCCGCTTCAGCTTCCTTTGAGTATGCTCGGCCAGCGCGTTTCGAGCAGACTGATTCGCGACCTCCCGCAGCGAAGTCATTGCCATACGTCGTGCAAGGTCTCGATTCTTTGCATGTCGATTGTCACTCCCGTTCTGACTGCCCTGCTCTGCCTGTCTCGCGCTGGAGCGGTCAACTTCCGGGCCAGCGGGAGTCACGTTGCGTGCCCACGATGGTTCTTGAATGATGACAGGCTCCTCGATGGAAAACCCTTCGTCATTGTCAGCAGCTTTTACCGCAGGACTCTCGACCGGAACCTGACCGTCACTCAGATTGTCGTCCGGTTTTTTCATGCCAAACATCGATCCGAGCATCGAACGAAACGCCTGCAACTGCTCCTCTTCCCCGCCCGCTTCCTGAGCGGCTTCGGCCAGATCAGAAAGAGCGACCTTTCGCGGTGTCGTCTTCTTCTTCGACTTCCGACGAGACTTCCAGAAACTCAACTTCTCCTTCACATCCTCGACCGCTGCGTCAACAGCTGCTTCGTCTTCGTCCATCGAATCTTCGTCGTCTGCCGCCGCGTCAGCGTCAGCGTCAGCGTCAGCGTCAGCGTCAGCGTCAGCGTCAGCGTCA
>CALDJX010000440.1 GCA_937899075.1 uncultured Planctomyces sp.
CATCGTGTTCGAGTCGTCGGTAAAGTGGGTGACGTAGAGGTCCGGGAACCCGTTGCGGTCGTAGTCGCCGACTGCCACTCCCATGCTTGCCTGATACTGTCCCAAGCCGCTGATGGCGCATCCCATTGTACCGGCGGCTTCCTGGAACTGTCCGCCTCCCTCGTTGACGAATAGGAAATTCGCCGTCGTGTCATTGGCGACGAAGACATCGGGCAGGTCGTCCCCATTCATGTCCGTGATCGCCACCCCAAGCGACTTGCCTTTCGGGCCGACCAATCCCCAGTCGCTTGCGACTGAAGTGAACCCTCCGTCGCCATCATTCCGAAATACTGTATTTGGGCTGGCGTCCAGGTCTTCTGGATGGCACACGGCTTGGCGTCCAGCTTTGTCTTGGCACGGGTGCGGAGCATATCGGTCATAGGCGATGTAATTGCAGACGAACAGGTCCAGGTCACCGTCTCCATCCAGGTCGCTCCAGGCCGCGCTCGAACTCCAGTTTGGGTCGCCATTGGCCGCAGACGAGGTGACGTTTGCGAATGTGCCGTCGCCCTGATTGAGAAAGAGAACGTTCGGGCCTACGTTTGTGACATAAAGATCCTGAAACCCATCGTTATCAAAATCACCGACTGCCAGTCCCTGGCCGTATCCAGAATCTGCAACGAAAGCGGGCAGCGCTGTTTCGGAGAACTGCCCTGACTGGTTGCGCAGCAGACTGTTGCGGCTTGATAATGACTCTTCGCCGGGACCGGGCGTGGGGTTGCCCCCCTGCAAGCAATAAAAATCGAATTGTCCGTCTCGGTCAAAGTCGACCCAGCCGCCGCCGCCGCCAGTTGACTCAAACATCAATGCTCTGCCATTTGCACCCGAGTCAAACCTGAATTCAAATCCGGACTGCTCGTGAACATCGACGAAAACGGGAAAGTCCAGTAACAACGGCTCTTGTTGCGAGTCGTTTGGGGAAATCTCAGCGTTGCTTTTCGTCATGTCCGACGTCGATTTAATTGGCGGATTCGGCACGTGCGGCGACTGGACTTTCGGGCCGCAGCCAAAGAACAGTGACAGGCTCATTAACACGACGAAGCGTAACGATCGCACGGGAAGTTTCCTTCTTTTCGGCGGAGTGCATGATTTCTCAAGCCGAGGTGCCTGCATTTGTATTTGCGGCTTTTCTCAAACGGAGCCCTGGCCAATCGCAACAGCCTGAGGAACACCGTTGCGAAGTGAGTCACAGCCTGCGCGACGGTCAAGCCACAATCAAAACACTATTCGCATTGGCAACCAGAGTTGGCACATTTGTAACGCGGATGTTCGACACGGGATACAAAAAAAAACATCCTCGCAACCAATGGCTGCGAGGATGTGTTTGAGCTAACGCAGAGGACAGAGTCGGTCAAGATCCTAACCGACTCTGCTGGTCTAATCCGCGAGGACTCTTAGAAGTCTCCGGCTACTTCACCACCAGAGCGGGTGGTCAGTGCCTTCAGTACGCCCGGGGAATCAGGAAATCCACCGTCAAACGGGGCACTGCCTGTGGCGGTATTCTGGCTGAGAAATTTGACTCCGCCATCGGCCATGAGTGCATGAGCACCACCAACATGGTTGCTGCTCCAGTTCGTGCAGCGGCCATCATCTCCGCCATTTCCACCAGGGCCCTCTGCCGGATCAGCGTTAACCGGGCCTGTAATCGAGGTAATCGACCCCATCGGGCTGAACCACAGTCCCTGTTTGTTTGGCTCGCCCGGAAGCTCCTTGCTGAAATGCCAGTTCGCGTTTTCCACAACCGCAAGAGTGTTCGAAGTACCGTCCACAATCTGATTCAGTTTACAGGCACCACGCCACCAGAAAACTCCACCGACTCTGAGGAGATTATCGCCCGGTGAGTCAAAGTTGAGGTCAGGGTTAACCCACGGGGCTCCATTTCGCTGCGTGTCGCCGCAATCTTTCCAGCCAGTCCAGACCCAGCCCATATTACCGACGTAGTCGGTGCGAGCTCCGTCGATGTTCCGCGAGTTGCCATTCCAGCCCCCGCCATCGTACCAAGGCGCACCGCTGAAAATCGCTGGCTGCGGATTACTCGGACACAACAGGCCAGGAATAATCTGTCGGCGAGCAATTCGATCTTCAGGCGTGTCAAGGCACTTGTCGACGCCCGCTGTTCCACTGATCCGGCAATCAAACTTAAGTGTCTCGTAGAGCGCCGTTTGATCCATGTACGGCAAACACAGAGTCAACCAGCTTACCGCGTGCGAGTCACGATCTGCCCCATTTCGCGTACCGTCGTAGTTCAGTGGAAAAGTACTATGCACATCAAGGTAGTTGTGCATGGCAATGCCGACCTGCTTCATATTGCTCTGGCATTGCGACCGGCGAGCAGCTTCTCTCGCCTGTTGCACTGCTGGCAGCAGCAACGCAACAAGAATCGCGATGATCGCGATCACCACAAGCAGTTCGATAAGCGTAAACGCTTTTCGAATGCGTCCAAGGGGCATGTTTACTTTGGGCACTGGCTTCTCCTCACGAAACAAGACTAGAAGATGATTAGAAACTTTAAAGCAGCAATTTCGATTTAACCAAGCTAATCCGTGAACAGCATTAGAGAACTGATCCTGGAGTGTGCGAGCTGAACTTCAGTTGATCTGCTGATCTGCGGAAATCTCACGACACGGCAGCGGGGAAGGATTAACGTAGCAAAGTGAAGGGACTAGATTTCAATCTTGAAGTGGGTGTCCCCGCTCGCTTCAACCTTAACCGACTGAGGAGTCTCTTCCAGATTCGTGTATTCCTTTGGAATTGGGCCCGTCTCCTCCATCGGATTTCCAGTGGGTGGAGCACCGGAAGAAGACGAATACATTGAGTTGTCTGTCTTGCTTGAGTCGACCGTTGAAAGAATCACTTTGTGCGTCCCGGGAACTGCCCCTTCGCCAGCATTCGGAGTCACGATGATGAAACTGCCATCGGCGGCTGTCTTCCCCATCGCCGAGGGACCTCCCGCAACGGGCATCAGTGTGACAGTAACTCCCTGAAGTGGCTTTCCGCCGACTGTCAGTGTCCCAGTTACTGAGTAGATGGTAGGACGATCGTCTACCCCCCCTCCGCAGCCAAAAGATGACAGAAGGAAACTGGCGGCAATCACGATTCCAAAACGGCCATGCTGTGAGATTCTTGCGATCATTCGAACTGCTAACCTTGTGATTTTGACTCAATGGCGTCGAGAAACTGAAAGTCGAATTGACACTGACCTGTAAATTCAGAATCTGTCTGAAAGGGGTGCGATCAGGCCGGTGCTTGGATTTCCGGGGTGTTTCGTTGATCGGGGAGTC
>CALDJX010000441.1 GCA_937899075.1 uncultured Planctomyces sp.
GATCGAGTGAGGTTACTGATTCAAAAACCCAACTGCTTCCTGTATGAGGTCTGGTATGAGTGCTGGCGAAACCACCGGATACGAAAAAGTCAACGATTTTGGTGCAGTGCGTATCGCTTTGGCGAGCCCACACGACATTCGCGGCTGGTCGTTCGGTGAAGTGAAGAAGCCGGAAACGATTAACTATCGAACGTACCGACCTGAGCGTGACGGTCTGTTCTGTGAGCGGATTTTCGGTCCAGAAAAAGACTGGGAATGTGCCTGCGGCAAGTACCGCGGCATGAAGTACAAAGGGATGATTTGTGATCGCTGTGGTGTCAAAGTGACTCACAGTCGCGTGCGACGAAAGCGTATGGGGCATATCGAACTGGCAGCCCCGGTCGTTCACATCTGGTTCTTCAAAGCAATGCCGAGTCGCCTCGGCGCGCTGCTCAACATGAAGACCACCAGTCTTGAGAAAGTAATCTACTTCCAGGATTACGTAGTTACAGATCCCGGTGACACTCCACTGCGACCAGGACAACTCCTCACTGAAGACGAAGCTCGTGAGAAACGCCGTAAGTACGGCGCAGACAGCTTCGAAATCGAGATGGGAGCCGACGCGGTAAAGAATTTGTTGTTGCAGTTGGACCTTGTCGATCTATCGGTCAAGCTGAGAAAAGAGCTCATCGAAACCGGCAGCCAGCAGAAGATGAAAGAGCTGATCAAGCGGCTCAAAATTATCGAGCAGCTTCGCGACAGCATGAACAAGCCTGAGTGGATGGTCCTGGATGTGATTCCCGTGATCCCGCCGGATCTGAGACCTCTTGTGCTGCTTGACTCGGGCAACTTCGCCACAAGCGACCTCAACGACCTGTACCGCCGAATTATCAACCGAAACAACCGACTGAAAAAACTGGTCGACCTCAACGCACCGGAAGTTATCGTTCGCAATGAAAAGCGAATGCTGCAGCAGTCTGTCGACGCATTGTTCGACAATAACCGATGCAAGCGTCCGGTCCTTGGGTCATCCAACCGACCGCTCAAGTCGCTGACGGACATGATCAAGGGTAAGCAGGGGCGTTTTCGCGAAAACCTGCTTGGAAAGCGTGTCGATTACTCGGCTCGAAGTGTGATTGTCGTCGGGCCAGAGCTGCATCTTCATCAGTGTGGTCTTCCGAAGAAGATCGCCTTGGAACTGTTCCAGCCGTTCATCATTCGGCGGCTCAAAGAATTGGGTCACGCCGACACGATCAAATCCGCCAAGCGGATGCTTGAGCGTAAAGACGAAGAGGTCTGGGATATTCTCGACGAGGTCATTACCAACCATCCGGTGATGCTCAACCGTGCCCCGACTCTGCACCGAATGGGTATTCAGGCGTTCGAACCGACTCTTGTCGAAGGAAACGCGATTCGTCTGCACCCGCTTGTGTGCCGAGGGTTCAACGCAGACTTCGACGGCGACCAGATGGCCGTCCACCTGCCGCTTTCAATCGAGGCACAGGTCGAAGCTCACACTCTGATGATGGCCACTCACAACATCTTCAGTCCGTCGAACGGTGCGCCGATTATCAGTCCTTCACAGGACATCGTCATGGGCTGTGGGTTCATGTCAGTGAAGCGGCCGGGCCGTCTTGGTGAAGGGATGGTCTTTGCGGATGCGAACGAAGTTCATACCGCACTTGGCCACGAGAAGGTGGCGATGGATGCCGCGGTTAGGGTTCGCATGCCGAAAGATAAAAAAGTCATCGGCGAAGAATCCGAAGGTTACATTCAAGGCGGCCTGGTAGAAACCTGCCCAGGGCGCGTCGTCTTTAATGACATCCTTGATCCTCGGATGGCGTTCTACAATTTGAGTTTGAAAGGTAAAGATCTGTCTCGAGTTATCTCGGACTGTTACCTTCAACTTGGCCGCCGCGCAACCATTGGCCTGCTCGACCGAATGAAAGCCATCGGCTTTAAAGAGTCGACGAAATCTGGTCTGTCATTCGCCACAAGCGACCTCGTGACATCGCCTGAGAAAGAAAAGATCATCTCGGATTCTGAGACTCTCGTCCTGAAGCAGCAGAAGCTTTACGACCGAGGGATCATCACCGACCAGGAACGTTACAACCAGGTGCTTGACATCTGGACGCACGCTCGTGAAGCCATCACCAAGTCCATGATGGTGGAACTGAAGAACGACATCCGGGATAACGGACACTACATGAACCCGATCTACCTGATGGCCGAGTCCGGTGCTCGTGGTGGTCAGGAACAGATTCGACAGCTCGCCGGTATGCGTGGCCTGATGGCCAAGCCAAGTGGTGAGATCATCGAAACGCCGATCAAGTCGAACTTCCGTGAAGGTCTGACCGTACTTGAGTACTTCAGTTCGACTCACGGTGCTCGAAAAGGTCTGGCAGACACGGCCCTTAAGACTGCGGACTCAGGTTACCTGACTCGTAAGCTCGCTGACGTCTGCCAGAACATGGTCATCACTTGTGAGGACTGTGGAACGGCCCGAGGCATCACTCGCGGGATCGTCTACCGCGGTGAGAAAGTTGAAGTCAGTCTTGCTGACTCGGTTCGTGGTCGCGTCAGCCGCACAAACATCGTGAACCCGATCACCGACGAAGTGATCGTTCGCGAGGGCGAGTTGATCACTCACGCGATCGCTCACAAAATCGAAGAACTCGGCCTTGAGAGAATTCAGGTCCGTAGCCCAATGACCTGCGAAGCTCCACTTGGACTTTGCCGACTTTGCTACGGCATGGACCTCTCGACAGGACAGAAGGTCGAAGAGGGACTCGCTGCCGGCATCGTCGCCGCTCAGAGTATCGGAGAGCCTGGAACACAGTTGACGATGCGGACATTCCATATTGGTGGAGTGGCATCGACCGACGTCGAACAGTCTGACTTGAAGTCTCGACGGTCTGGTAAGGTTCGTTATGCACGGATGCGAAGCGTCACGAACGCCGCCGGAAACCAGATCGTTCTGACGCGAAACGCGGAAATCGTTCTGGTGGACGAGAAGGGCCGCGAGCTGGAAAAATACTCGATCCCGAACGGTGCAACGCTTACCGTGAAGGAAGAGGACCGGGTTGAATCAGGTCAGGTTCTTTGTCAGTGGGACCCTCATGCGGTTCCAATTCTTGCCGAAGTCGGCGGGAAGGTCCGCCTTGAGGACTGCGTCGAAGGCCAGACGATGCGAACGGAGACCGAAGTCACCGGTCACATTCGCCGAACGATCGTTGAACACAAGGGCGACCTTCACCCGCAGATCATTCTGGAAGATTCTACCGGAAAGATTCTGGACTTCTACTACCTTCCGGAACGGGCAAGTCTGGAAGTCAGCGACGGTGATGCAGTCACTGCTGGTGCCGTCGTGGCGAAGACGCCTCGTGAAGCGTCAGGAACGCAGGACATCACCGGTGGTCTGCCGCGAGTCACAGAACTGTTCGAAGCTCGCAAGCCGAAAGATCCGGCCATCATGGCTGAGGTTGATGGCGAAGTTGAACTGCCTCAGGAACGCAAACGAGGCAAACGAATCATCCTCGTTAAAGGCGAAGATGGAACCGAAGTTGAGCACGTCATTCCGCCAGGTAAGCCGCTTCTCGTGCACGCGGGCGACCTGGTAAATGCCGGTGACGCTCTGGTCCGGGGGCCACTCGTCCCGCATGACATTCTGCGTGTCAGTGGTGTCGAAGCCGTGCAACAATATCTTCTTCACGAAATTCAGACTGTTTACCGGTCTCAACGAGTCGAGATCGACGATAAGCACATAGAAATCGTGGTTTCTCAGATGCTGCGAAAGGTCAAGATCAGCGACCCCGGTGATACGCAGCTTCTGCCTGGAGCCACGATTGATAAATACGAATTTCGCGCTGCCAATCAGCAGATTCGAAAGTCTGTCAGCGTTTCAGAACCGGGCAGCACCGAGTACGAATTGGGTGACGTTGTCCTGTTGACGGAACTTGAATCGGTGAATGCTGAAATTGAGGCTGACGGTGGCGTTCCGGCAACCTTCACGAAAGCTCGTCCCTCAAAAGCGGTGACGCAGCTTCTTGGAATCACGAAAGCTGCCGTTCAGAGCGAAAGTTTCATCTCGGCTGCTTCATTCCAGGAAACAACCAAGGTTTTGACAGAAGCTGCACTGGGTGGTCGGGTCGATCACTTGGTTGGGCTGAAAGAAAACGTTATCTTGGGCCACTTGATTCCTGCCGGAACGGGCTTCCATTCACATCAGGACTCAGACGTTCGGATTCGTCCAGAAGCCTTGCAGGAGCTGCAGGCGGAGAAGGACCGGATCATGGCGGCTCGGATGAATTTGCTCAACGAGAGCAATGATGCTTCACTTCTGTTTGGATCGTATGTTGCTCCCGAGCAAACAGACGCCGAACAGCCTTAAAGTTCAAAGAATTTTCACGACAAATAAACCTGGCAGTCGCAAGGCGGTTGCAGTCAGTACGGTTTTCAGGATTCACTCTCTAATGCCAACGATCAACCAACTCGTCCGGAAACCTCGCAAGAGGCAGCAAGCCAAGAGCAAGACACCATTGCTGGAAGAATGCCCGCAGAAGCGAGGTGTTTGTCTTCTGGTGAAGACTGTTACGCCGAAGAAGCCGAACTCTGCTTTGCGTAAGGTGGCCCGTGTTCGCCTTTCGAACGGCAAAGAAGTAACGGCATACATTCCCGGCGAAGGCCACAACCTGCAGGAACACTCGATCGTTCTTGTCCGCGGTGGTCGAGTCCGTGACCTTCCAGGTGTTCGCTATAAGGTCATCCGCGGCGTCCTTGATACGCTCGGCGTCAGCGGCCGTAAGCAGGCTCGCAGCCGCTACGGTGCTAAGCGAGCTAAATAGGTCGCACAGCATCTGATGCTTTGAGACCACGCTAGGAATTTACACTCCTGCCTGGCGGTCGGGCTGAGTTTACAATTGAACTACGGGAAGAGATTCTCGACACCAAATTCGGGAACAGTACCATGAGCGAAGCAATGGGCGCAGAGTATGTGCCAACTCACCGGGACGTTGAAGCAGATCCACGATTCAACTCAAAGCTGGCCACCAAGTTCATCAACTGCCTGATGATCGGCGGCAAGAAGAGCGTGGCGACCAAATTGTTTTACGATGCACTCGAAATCATCGAAAAGCGGATGTCCGACGTTGAACCCTTCACTGTGTTTTCAGTCGGGCTTGAAAATGTGAAACCACACATCGAAGTTCGG
>CALDJX010000442.1 GCA_937899075.1 uncultured Planctomyces sp.
CAACGGACAAGCAGCCGCTGAAAACGCCGCAGGGATGATGAACGAGTTCGTCATGCTAACACCGGGGCGATACGATCTCACCCGACAACACCGTCCCATCCGAATCCCAGTCTCGTCAAACGACTCAGCAACTTTCCGATTTGCTTCGAGCGATACGGTATCAACGTTGCGAAAGCGGAACGCGGCCTGTCACACTGATACGCAGAGCGGCCGCAGCAATCAACGAAGGTTCTGATTCAAGCAGCACATATCATGTTCACACTGTTCCCCATGCTCGAAGACATCCTCAGCGTGGGCGTCGTCATCGCCGTCGTCAGCGGAGCAATTCTGTTCGCGGTCGGGTTCGGAGTCGGAACCGTCAACATTCAGAACGCAAAACTCAAATGCTTCCACTGTGGTCGAGAGACTCGAGTCGGTCGAAAGAACTGCGAATCGTGCGGCGAAGAGCTGCAATAAGATTACCTGTTGCACGTAAGAATTCTTTGGGGCCAACGTCAGGAATCGCGAAATGGGAGTTAGAGTCAGCGTGATCGGAGTCGTAATCATTCTCGGCACGGTGCTGGTTGTTGGAGTCTTCGCAGTCTCGATCATTACGCGTCTGTTTCGACGAGGCGGAGAAAGTTCAACAACGCCAGTCGCCCGCGGCGTCACGTTAAGCTGCCCGCATTGCGGAAAGAATACAGAGGCGTCCCGCCCTCGATGCCAGCACTGCTCCAAAGATCTGTAAATCCGGCAAGACTGTGCAGAAGCCGAGTTGAATCACAACGTCAGGCGATGACTCCGAGTTCGCGGCCGGTCTTCTCGAAGCACTCGACAGCGAACTGCAAATCTTCGGCGGTATGCACTGCCGACATTTGCGTGCGGATGCGAGCTTTTCCGACCGGCACAACGGGAAACGAAAACCCGACGACGTAAACGCCTTTTTCAAGCATTGACTCCGCGAATTTTGTCGCCAGTTCAGCATCGCCCAGCATCACCGGAATGATGGGATGCTCGCCGTCGAGAACTTCGAAGCCGCGCCACGTCAGTTCTTTCCGCATGAAGTCTGTGTTCGTCTTCAGTCGCTCGCGAAGTTCTGGCGATTGCGTGACGAGTTCCAGGGCCTTGATCGTTCCCTGCACGATCGGCGGTGCGAGCGAATTCGAAAACAGGTACGGCCGTGACCGTTGCCGCAGGTAGTCAACAATTTCCTGTCGACCGCTGGTGTAACCGCCGCTGGCTCCGCCGAGCGCTTTGCCCATCGTGCCGGTGACAATGTCGACGCGGTCGGCGACTCCGCAATGTTCGGGAGTTCCTCGCCCGCTTTCGCCGACAAAACCAACGGCGTGAGAATCGTCGACCATCACCATCGCGTCGTGCTTGTCCGCAAGTTCGCAGATTCCAGCCAGGTCGGCGATGTAACCATCCATCGAAAACACGCCGTCAGTAGCGATCAGCCGAAACCTCGCCGACTCCGCTTCCTTCAGTTGCGATTCCAGATCGGAAAGATTGTTGTTGCGATATCGAAACCGCTGAGCCTTACAAAGCCGCACACCGTCGATAATGCTGGCGTGATTAAGCTCGTCTGAAATGATCGCGTCTTCCGGGCCGAGCAACGTTTCGAACAGGCCTCCGTTCGCGTCAAAACACGACGAGTACAGAATCGTGTCGTCCGTCCCGAGAAAGCCGCTCAGCCTTCCTTCGAGCTGCCGATGAATCTTCTGGGTTCCGCAAATGAACCGGACCGACGCCATCCCGTAGCCCCATCGATCGAGGCCTTTGTGAGCGGCTTCAAGGATCTCCGGGTGGTCTGCCAGTCCGAGGTAGTTGTTCGAACAAAGATTCAACAACCCCTCAGAACGACCAAGTCGAACGTGCGCGTCCTGAGGTGAATCGATCTGCCGCTCCGACTTCCAAAGTCCCTGCGAACGGATCGACTCTAACTGCTCAGCAAGGTGCTCGCGAAAACCGCCGTACATGAATCATGTCCTTCGAGTTGATTTATCACTCACCAGTGGTCGAATTTCGTCAGTTGCTTGCTATGAAAGGCGGCCGATCGGCTGGCTATTCTGACGCAAAGTCGCAAAGCCGCTAAGGAACGCAAAGAACTTGACGGCCAATTTCGATTCAAGCTGAGTTTTTGGTAACGGCAAACCACGTGAATTTGCAAATATTATCTCTTTGCGGAACTCTGCGTCTCCGCGACTTTGCGTCAAACAATTGCCCAGACTGATTACTGATCCGTCCAGTTGAGAATAACCTTCCCCGAGTTGCCGCTCAGCATCGCATCAAAACCCTGCTGAAACTCCGAGTAATGAAACCGGTGCGTAATCACAGGACTGATATCGAGACCGCTTTGCAGCATCACAGTCATTTTGTACCAGGTTTCGTACATCTCGCGACCGTAGATCCCTTTGATTGTCAGCATATTAAACACGACGGTGTTCCAGTCGATGGCCATCTCCGCCTCTGGAATGCCGAGCATCGCTATCTTGCCGCCGTGGCACATGCTGTCGAGCATTCCCTGAAACGCCGACGCATTGCCCGACATCTCCAGCCCCACGTCAAAGCCTTCCGCCATCCCGAGTTCCTTCTGGACATCGGCCAGCGACTCGTCGCGAACGTTCACCGCGCGAGTCACTCCCAGCTTCTTCGCCAGTTTCAGTCGCCAGGGATTCACATCGGTGATGACGACGTACCGCGCGCCGGCGTGTCGCACGACAGCGGCCGCCATTAAGCCGATCGGCCCCGCACCGGTAATCAGCACATCTTCGCCGAGGACGGGAAACGACAGCGCTGTGTGAACGGCATTTCCAAACGGATCAAAGATCGAAGCAATATCCCAGTCGACGCCTTCGTGATGATGCCAGACGTTCGTCATCGGCAGGGAGATATATTCAGCAAAGGCTCCCTCACGATTAACGCCGACTCCGACAGTGTGCGCACACAAATGGCGACGCCCGGCCAGACAGTTTCGACACAGCCCGCAGACCACGTGCCCTTCCCCGCTGACGATTTCGCCCGCGTGAAAGTCCTTGACGTTCGCGCCGGTTTCGACGACCTCGCCAACAAACTCATGCCCGACAGTCATCGGAACCGGGATCGTCTTTCGAGCCCACGCGTCCCACTTGTAAATATGCACGTCGGTGCCGCAGATGCCGGTCCGGTGAATCTTGATCAGAACGTCGTTGATTCCGATTTCGGGCTCGGGAACATCCTCCAGCCACAGCCCCACAGCCGCTTCTTTCTTCACGAGCGCTTTCACAGTCTGCTCTCCATAATCATCCTGTCACGAAACGAGGTTACACCGTTGTGTAACCAGCCAGTCGGAATCTACCTTCGTGAAAAACTCGACAAGCACGATCGTGAATTGGCTCGTGCTAAAACAGAAGGCCGTCCCCTTCAATCAGGGAGACGGCCCATCACCAGCGGGATGTCCACTCGCGATCATCCAACGCTTACTTCGCTTCTTTTTTCTTCTCGCGTGGCTTCGGTCCTTCTTTGGCCAGCTCAGCTTCGATCGCTTTTACGACTTCTTCCGAATCCGGCTCGACACCCGTTCCGAATCGAGCGACCGGTTTGCCGCGGCGAGACAGCAACACTTTTTCGAAGTTCCAGCCGATCGGACCAGTCTTCTTCAGACCGCTTTCTTTGGACGTCAGATACTTGTAAAGCGGTGCCGCTTTTGCATCGTTGACGTCGATCTTGCCGAACATGTCGAAGTCGACGCCGTAGTTCTGTTTGCAGAATGAGGCGATTTCAGTATCCGAGCCAGGCTCCTGGCTGCCGAACTGGTTGCACGGAAAGCCGACGACAGCGAGTCCCTGCTCGGCGTACTTCTTATGGAGCCCCTGCAAAGGTTCGTACTGCGGAGTCGCCCCGCACTCGCTGGCCACGTTCACCACCAGCATGACCTTGCCGCGATACTTCGACAGCTTCGTCTCTTTGCCGGTCAGCGATTTCATCGTCTGCCCATAGACGGGATGTGTTGTCCTCTTCTCCGCGCTGGTCGATTTCTTACTGGCCGGTTTTTTCTCGTCGGCCTTCTTGCCGTCCTCAGCGGTCGCCAATGACGACGCAGAAACAGCGAGCAATGTCACACACAAAGTCAGCTTGACGATTCGAAGCATGGTGGGTCCTCGGTTTTGAAACCGGACGCCGCGGCTAAGGTGGGTCCGCCCTTCATCGAACAATCGATGATCCGAGTCAAGCAGGGCGACAGC
>CALDJX010000443.1 GCA_937899075.1 uncultured Planctomyces sp.
TTCAATCACCGCGTCTTTGAGAATGCCGATTTAATTTCACCGCCGTCCCTAAGCGTGAAATCGCACCGTCCAGCAAAATTCAAAACAGGACTTGACTGAAAAACCGATTGTATTACTGTGTTAATACAATTTCGCCAGAAAGGTTCAGGCCATGCAGATTCATATCACCGAGGCAGACGGGACGCCTTTCTATCAGCAGGTTGTCAACCAGATCAAATTTCTGGTGGCGTCCGGCCGGTTGGACGAGGGTGAACAGTTGCCGCCGGTTCGCCGGCTGGCTGAGCAGTTGCTCGTCAATCCGAACACGATTGCGCGAGCGTACCGGGAACTCGAAGCCGAAGGCGTCGTTGCGTCAAAACGAGGAGCCGGGGTGTTCGTTTCGGATTCCGGTTCGCCGCTGTCTCGCAAAGAGAAGTCGCGAATTCTGAATGAACGCATCGACGCGTTGCTCACCGAGTGCAGCCAGCTTGGTGTTGGCGTGGATTCACTTCTGAAATTGATCGAACAACGCAGCAAAAAGTTTGATTCACCTCGGGGAGGCAAGTCATGAGCGAATCGGTAGTCGACATCAAAGGCGTTTCGCGATCGTTCGGAAAGAAGATCGCGTTGGACGAGGTTGACTTGTCCGTTGCCAAAGGCAGCGTCGTCGGGCTGGTCGGAGAAAACGGAGCCGGCAAGACAACGCTGCTCAAACACGTGCTGGGACTCTTCAAGCCGAGGAACGGAACGGTCCGAGTCTTCGGCAAGGATCCGGTCGAAGATCCCGAGTCGGTCCTCGGCGAAATCGGATACCTGTCCGAAGTTCGCGACCTGCCCGACTGGATGAAGATCGGCGAACTGATGAGCTACACAAAGGCCTTCTTCCCTTCGTGGGATGATTCCTTTGCCGAAGAGCTTCGAAATATGTTTGAGCTTTCGCTGGATCAGAAAGTCAAAACGCTGTCGCGAGGCCAGCGTGCTCGAGCCGGGTTGATTGCCGCGATCGCTCACCGGCCGCAGTTGCTGGTTCTGGATGAGCCTTCGTCGGGACTGGATCCGGTCGTCCGTCGCGACATTCTGTCGGCAATCATCCGGACGGTTGCTGACGAAGGTCGAACGGTTTTGTTCTCGTCGCATTTGCTCGACGAAGTGCAGCGAGTCTCCGATCACGTGGCGATGCTGCATCTCGGAAAGATGCTGCTGAGTTCGCCGATGGACGAAGTGCTGACGTCACATCATCGATTGACGGTGCGATTTGAGCAGCCCCTGGATTCACCGTTGAAGCTCGATGCCGCGTTGCGGTGCGAAGGCGAGGGCCGAGAATGGACGGTCCTGTGCAACGGCGAACGGGCCAGCGTCGAGGCTCAACTGACACAGCTCAACGGCGAGATCGTCGAACGGGCATCGCCCACGCTGGACGAAATCTTTGTCGCTCGAATGAACGGCTAAAAATCACAACAACGTGAATCTTCGCATCCTGGGTGGCTGGCGGTCGAGCCTTCGCGAGCCCCCGGACGCGATTCACTCGGGGCTCGCAAGCTCGACCCCAGTCACCCTATTAAAACAACGTTCGACTTCCGATGAGGACGCAATCATGACTGGTCCAATCAAAGCTCTGAGTTGGGAATTCGTCCGTCGATTGGTTCTGACGGCACCGTTGATCATTTCAATGGTGCTGCTGGGGCCGGTGGGAATCGAATGGCTCTTCTGGGCGGCTGACCTGCCGATGGCCGAAGCAGACATCCCGGCGTTGACCTGGCACTGCGTTTACCTGGCCCTCGGCTTTTTTCTGATGGCCACTCCGCTGGTGGAAGCTTACAAAGGCACGTACCAGCGAATGTTCGCTTTTCCCGTTTCAAACAGGTTCATCGCGAGTTGGATGATGGTTTCGGCGATGCTGGCAGTCGTGGGGCAGGAACTGCTGGTTCATAGTTTGTACGGATTCACGCTTTCCGACTGGAGCATGCGAGCAATCTTCGGAGACAACCACAGCCTGATCGGCCCGTGCCAGCCAGGTTTCGCGGTGATGATTTCGATATTGATGGCGATGTGCTGGAGCCTGAAGAAATTCAGCTTTCGGAAACTCTTCATTTGGGGAGTGCTCGTAATTTGTTTGATCCTGTGGATCGGAAGTCACTATTACCCGCGAGGTTTTGTGGCAGAAGCTCAGTCGTGGACGGAATTCTCGATTCTCGATGCAGCGGTCTGCGCAACCGTAATCGCAGTCTCCTGGTTTGTTACCACGCAAGGTATCGCGAGAGAACGCTGCGGCGACAACATTGGGTACTCGTTAGAGAAACGCGTTGAGCACATCACAAGTTGGATCAGGGCGATTATTTTCCCCGACGGAGTGCGGGATCATGCGTCGCCAGAAGCCGCCATCGCCTGGAATCAGTGGCGGCATTGCGGCCGCGACGCAGCACTCGCTGCCGGATGCGGATTCGGATTTCTCCTGGCAGTTATGCTCTTCAGCGCCTTCGGTTCGCGACGAGGCCCGGAAGTGGTTGTCGCTCTCCTGTTTCTTCTTCCGAGCATCGTTGGATTTCTGACAGGTTCGATTCTCGGAATTCTTGCCCCACCGGGCAGTCGCGAGCGGATCACCATGTTTCTAGCGACCTCCCCACTTTCAGACACGAGACTTGCTCGCGGCCTGCTGTGGAATGCCTGGCGAACAACGTTGATCGCGTGGGGGCTGGTAGTCATTTTCGGCTTACTGGCACTTGGCGCGGCGATTGTTCGGGGAGGCGGCAGTTCTTTGCAGGTCCAGATCGGCCAGTTAACTCGATCTTCACATCATTCATTCGGAGTGATGATTCTGCCGCTGGCGCTGCTCGCTTCCGGAGTGCTGGCCTGGACACTGACCGCGACCTTCGCCGTACTGCACTGGACGGGAAATCATCTTCTTCCGTTGTTTGCCATTGTCGGCGTCCTGGCCGTGGTCATGGGGCTGTCGATGCTGAATTTTTTCATCGACAAGGAAACGCTCATTCTGCTCCGCGAGGGGACAATGATGGTCGGAGCGGCCGCGATTGTGGCCGGATCGCTGGTCGCCTTCTGGACAGCGTTTCAACGAAAAATGATCGAACCGGGATCCGCAGTGGTTCTCCTGAGTTTCTGGGTGGCCGAATCGTTGCTGTGCTGGTTCATCGTGCCGGCACCGCCGCTTCATCGACTGTTTGTGATCGGCGTTCTGATGCTCACCGTCAGCCCCATCGTCATAGCCCCGTTAGCAATCTCGAGAAACCGCCACGTCGCTTAGCGGGTACGTTGGATTGTGCCTGGCGTTTCTCTGCCCGACAGAATTGCTACAACAACCGCTGCTCACCAAATATCGAAACCAAATCGGCTGCCGCACTCAACTCTTCAGACGGAATTTAAGAGGAAGAAACTATGAGACGACTGACCATGCGATGGACCATTCCAGCATTGATTGCGGCCTTGCTGCTGACATCTTTGAATCACGCGGTTGCCGCCGAGGCCGATGCGAAAGCTGCCGGAACGGTTGCGGTCTTCACCATCGATGGAGGCTTGACCGAGAAACCTGGCGATGAGGAACTCGCGATCTTCACCGGCCAGTCGGCGGATTCGTTCCTGGCACTGACGACCCGCATGCGAAAGACCATCGGCGATGACGATGTGAAAGCCGTCGTCATTCTGGCCGGAAGTACCGCGCCGGGACTGGCTCAGTCCGAGGAACTGCACAAGCTGCTGGCCGATATCGAAAAAGCTGGCAAGCCGGTCTACGTGCATGCCGACACGCTGATGACTCGGCAGGTGATGATTTTCAGCGGAGCGTCTGAAATCAGCATGTCGCCGACCGGGTACATCTTTCTGCACGGTCTGTACGGCGAGCAGGTGCATCTTCGAGGCCTGCTCGACCGCCTGAGAATCAAACCTGACTTCATCACGATGGGCGCGTACAAGAGCGCCGCCGAAACTTTCATGCTCGAAACTGCGTCGCCGGCAGCCGCTGATATGACCAAGTGGCTGTTCGACGGAATGTACGACTCGACGGTCAACGCACTCGCCTCGGGGCGTGGCGTGAAGCCGGCCAAGGTCAAAGCCTGGATCGACGACGGGATTTACTCGGCCACCGAAGCTGCGGAAGCCGGCATCATCGATTCCGTCACGTATCGCCAGGACCTGGTCGAACAGATCAAGAAGAAGCACGGCGAGGATATTTCGTTCGACAAACGATACGGCAAAAAGTCTCAACAGGAGATCGATTTCTCGAACCCGTTCGCCGCGCTGCAACTGTGGGCTCAGATTCTGTCCGGACCGTCGAAGAAAAAGTCGACCAAAGACGGCATCGCAGTTATCTATGTTGAAGGTTCGATCCTCCCAGGCTCGCCAGCTGCGTCACCGTTCGGAGCGGCCGGAGGCGCTTACAGCACTCCCATTCGCAAAGCACTCGACGAAGCTGCGGCAGACGACACAATCAAAGCCGTCGTGCTGCGAGTCGACTCGCCCGGCGGATCTGTGGTCGCCAGCGAAATCATTCTCGATGCGACGCGACGCGTGAAAGCGAAGAAGCCGATCGTCATTTCGATGGGCAACACCGCCGCCAGCGGTGGTTATTACGTGAGCTGCGCATCGGACACGATCTTCGCAGAAACCGGCACGATCACCGGCTCGATCGGAGTTCTCTCCGGCAAGTTCGTCACGACTGACATGTGGAAAAGCGTCGGCATCAACTTCTCGCCGATCGCCCGCGGCAAGAAGGCCGGCATGCTGGGTTCGGCCACCACATTCACCGAAGGCGAACGAGCCCGCATGACTGCATGGATGGAAGATGTCTACGGACAGTTCAAAGGCCATGTGACGGCGATCCGCGGCGATCGTCTGAAGAAGCCAATCGATGATCTCGCGGCTGGTCGAGTCTGGACCGGACAGCAGGCTCTCGAACACGGCCTCGTCGACAAGATCGGGGGAATTCACGACGCCATCAACTTCATCGCGGACAAAGCGAAACTCGGTGACGACTACGAAGTTCGAGTGCTGCCCCGCCCAAAGAACTTCGCAGAACTTCTGATGGGCGACCTGGGCGGCGGATCCGAAAAGAAGTCGAAGACCTTGTCGCTGGAAGCTTCGGTTTCGCAGGACAGCTTGTGGAAGTCAGTGCTGCCGCTGATGCAGGGCCTCGACCCCAACCGAGTCGCCGCCGTGCGGCAGGCCATCCAGCAACTCCACATCGTCAGCCGCGAGCAGATTTCACTCAGCATGCCAATTCTCATCGCTGAGTAACGTCGAGAATCGTTCACGCTATGAAATGACCAAACGCCGCAGGGGCATCTCAAATCTCTGCGGCGTTTTCGTTTCCAGCCGTAGGTCAGGCTCTGCCTGACGAAGTTCTTCATTCATCCTCGTTCAAAAATAAATCAACCACGAAAGACACTAAATACACGAAAAGTTCTTCTGAAAGCGTCTGCATGTTTTCGTGTATTTGGTGTCTTTCGTGGTTGGAAAATGTCGCACACTTCATCAACGAGAACGAGCTCAGCAAGGCTGCTGTTTCCGATGGACCCTTGCCGAATTCAGTTGATCAGCGCATCGTTTACGAAACTTCCTCGCGGTGACGCTCCGACGTCTCCCCAACGTCCCCTGCCGAGAATCTGCCATGAAAAGGTCGTCGCTCTCTTCGACTGTTTTGCTCTGTGTTTTCGTTTCGCTGTTCGCAACAACGCTCACTCATGCGGAAACGAAGATCGGGTTTCGACAGTTGACGATTGTTGAACCGGTGGCCGTTCAACGAGGAACCAGTCAGCAGGTGACTTTGCGTTCGAACTTCACGCTCGACGGAACTCACTCGGTGTTCTTCGATCAGCCGGGCGTGACGATGACGTTTGCCGAGAAGGGACCGAAAGATGCCCTGCGCAAGGGACGTGGTTCTGATGGAACTCCCTTTGCTTTTGATGTGGTCGTGTCAGCCGATGCCGAATCCGGCGTTCGAGAACTTCGCGTGGCGACCGATCAGGCCGTGTCGAGCGTTTCGCATCTCATCGTCACCGACTTTCCGGTCACCCACGAAGACGAGACGAAACCCAACGACGTCAGCGATCAGGCAGTTTCTGTCGCGCTGCCGGTTGCAATTTGCGGGCGCATCGAGCGTGCCGAAGACGTTGACTTTTACTCGTTCGAAGGAAAGGCCGGGCAGGAGATCACGGCTGAGTTGTTTGCTCAACGCGCAACGGCCGGAATTCATGGGATGGTTGTGCGAGGTCCGTTGATTTATCTGATGGACGGGCTGATGACGCTGTACGGTCCAAACGGGCAGGTCGTCGCGCAGAACGACAATTTCTTTGGCGGCGATTCGTTTATTGCCGCGACTCTGCCGGAAGATGGCACGTACAGTCTGGAAGTTCGTGATGCTCGTTACGCCGGCAGCGGTCGATATGCCTACTGTGTCGAACTGGCGAGTCGGCCTTACGCTCACGCAACGTTTCCGTTGAGTGTTCAAACTGGAAAGACAACAACCGCGATTGCGGTCGGGCATGCTCTTGGCGAGTCGTCCGATGTTGAAATTCGCGGAACGACAAACGCGACGTCAGGCATCAGCCGGCAGCGACTTCAGACGGGAGCCGGCGAAACGAACCCGGTTTCGATCATCGTCAGCGAGCATCCGCAGGTTGTCGCTGACGGAAACAATAATTCGATTGAGTCGGCAATGCCGTTGACCTTTCCCGTTGGCGTGAATGGTCGGTTTCCTTCCGACGACGGCACTCACTACTACTCATTCGACGCGAAGAAGGGCGACGCGTTTCTGTTTGAAGTAACGGCTCAACGACTCGGGTTGCCGCTTGATTGCGTGCTTGAAGTTTACGATTCGAACGGCAAACTTCAGAAAGAGTCAGACGATTATTTGCAGAGCAAAGACCCAAAGTTCTACTGGAACGCCGCTGCCGACGGGCAATATTTTCTGTCGGTGAGAGACTTGCACGGTCGCGGTGGCGAGCGATTTCTTTACCACCTCGCCGCAGAACGTTCGGGACCGGATTTCGAAGTCAGCGGCGAGTATTACTACGCTCAGCTGGCACCGGGCACCAACATGATCTGGTTTGCTAAGCTGACCCGGATTAACGCCTTCAAAGGTCCAGTTGAGATGATCGTTGAAGGTCTGCCCGACGGAGTGACCGCCGAACCGCTCACGATTCCGGAAGGCATGATTCATGGAGCGATCATTCTGCAGTGCGCTCCGGATGCGAAGATCAACGCATCACTCGTTCGAGTTTCTGGCCGAGCGACGATTGCTGACTCAGACGGCCAGCAGCGGGAAGTTGTGCGGTA
>CALDJX010000444.1 GCA_937899075.1 uncultured Planctomyces sp.
AGACTAATGTTAGCACGCAACATTCCCGTTTCCTGAGCGGCATTGCCTGCCGCCCGATGTCTGCTGGCGTCTCGACGGACCAGTCAGACTCGTTGATCTGGCTTGGCACGAAGCAACGTTGAGTCATGCAACTTCGTTGTTGCCCTGCTGCTCCGTCATGTTGCCAGAGGCATCATTGCCGCAAACCCTTTCCAGCAAGCAGCTTCTGGCGACGGCCACTCAACAGGCAGAGAGTCGATGTTGCCACTCCGCAACGTCCAGCAGCCAGCGTCCGAAACCGCTCGACTGATCATCAGGTTTCTGGGAATTCCGTAACCAGCTTTCAAGGCAACAGTTTACGGCGAGCCGAGACTGCTCTGTCAATGTTTTTTAGCGCTCACTTTACGCTCTGGCATTCAGTCTGCTTTACACCCCTGCAACAACAACGCGAGACGCTGAGAACAACAGTTAAGCCTCGCACTACTTCAAACCTGCCACCACGAAAGAGAGCACACCATGACGAACATCTTCACAAAGCTGATCAACGACGAAGCCGGCTTCATTGTTTCTGCTGAGCTGATTCTGGTTGCCACGATCGCGGTTCTCGGAGTCGTCGTCGGTCTTTGAGAAATCGCCTACGGAATCAACAACGAACTCGAAGACGTCGCTTCCGCCTTCGGCTCGGTCAACCAGTCGTTCTACGTCAACGGAACCCACTCGGAAGGCAAAGCCTGCACAGCCGGCAGTTCGTACGAAGACGAAAGCGACACGTGCGACAGTCAGTACGACATCGTCGGCAGCGGCTACATGGCTGAGTAATCGATAAACGGCTGGCCCCCTCGCCGTCGAGTTGCCTTTCGCTCCGCCTGTCTTGAGCGAGAGAATTCCGGCAGGGCACAGCCGAACGGTTCCGCCCGGAGAACCGACGCTACGAAACTGACGCCCACGAAACTGACGCTGCATTCGAATTCTTCAGAGTCGACACCCTCTGAAAAATTCATCCTGACAACTGTGCTGACAACGAAGTTTAAGACGAAGCAGGTTTGGCTCGTGGCATACGGGCAGTCGGGACGAATTGTTCTCTCGTCCCGACTGCCCGCCACGAAGTCTTCCAACCCACGCTTCGAGAACAACTGTCCTCCGCGTAAGCAGCTTCTGAATTCAAACCGTTGCGACACCGACGAGCGAATCCAGAAGCGAGACCCTGCGGAACAATGAGTACGGCTTGAGCGAGTTCCCCAGACTTGCACAGCCGTCAATTCGATCCGCTTGTCTCAACATGCTGGGAACCCGGCCCGATCTCTCCCCCGGTCCGGTTCCATTTTTTGAAACGCCTCGGCCGGCCGCCCAACCGACCGAGGCGTTTTCTTTGCGCGCCGAACTGGCCGGCCCAACTGCTTAAGTCGTCATTCCCGCGCAGGCGGGAACCCAGCCGACGGCACCAACGACCTTTCAATGCAAACTGGGTACCCGCCTGCGCGGGTATGACGAACGAACTCCTACCCACGCACCAAGATCGTCGATTGCAATGCTGCCGAGTGTCCATGACACTGGCCGCTCGAATCGAGAATCCGCTGCCGCCGTAGCCGTCGCACGAACTCCTGTCGTGCGAACCGAAGTGCTGGCCGGTGACTGCTCGTGTCAGAAAATTTCACCCCGGCTCTCGCCTGCTGCCTGAGCTGCCCAACGAACTGCGGAGAACTGCGGACATGCCACGCTACGACTTCAAGCGAATCGAGCCCAAATGGCAGGCATACTGGAAACAGAACGAGACTTTCAAAGTCGAGTCCTTCGAACCCGGCCGCGAGAAGCTCTACGCACTCGACATGTTCCCTTACCCGTCGGGATCCGGTCTCCACGTGGGGCATCCGGAAGGCTACACCGCGACCGACATCGTCTGCCGATACAGTCGGAACCAGGGCAAGCAGGTTCTGCATCCGATGGGTTGGGACGCGTTCGGCCTGCCCGCCGAAGAGTACGCCATCAAGACGCAGACGCACCCGGCCGTCACGACTTACAAGAACATTGACGAGTTTCGGCGGCAGCTTCAGATGCTCGGCTTCAGCTACGACTGGAGCCGCGAGTTCGCGACGACGGACGAAGATTATTACCGCTGGACTCAGTGGATCTTCCTGGAACTTTTCGACACGTGGTACGACGCCGCTTGTGAATGGACCGGCCCTGACGGCAAGCAACGCACCGGTCGAGGCCGACCAATCTCCGAATTGCCCATCCCCGACAACGTGCAGGCCGACGGCGAAGAAGCCGTACGCCGTTATCAGGATTCCAAACGGCTCGCCTACCAGCACGAAGCTCCGGTCAACTGGTGTCCGGCCCTGGGTACGGTCCTCGCCAACGAAGAA
This sequence comes from uncultured Planctomyces sp., assembly GCA_937899075.1. Classification (GTDB taxonomy): domain Bacteria; phylum Planctomycetota; class Planctomycetia; order Planctomycetales; family Planctomycetaceae; genus JABMPE01. Next base: position 2,343 of record CALDJX010000444.1, read on the forward strand.
ATCATCAACGGCAAGAGCGAGCGCGGTGACCATCCGGTCGAACGTTTCCCGCTTCGCCAGTGGATGCTCCGCATCACGTCCTACGCCGATCGACTCATCAACGAACTCGACGACCTCAACTGGTCCGAATCAATTAAGGACATGCAGCGCAACTGGATCGGCCGCTCGACCGGTGCGGAAGTTGATTTCTTCGTGGGTGACGCTGCGGAATTTGAATCATGGAAAACATGGCGGTCAGAAGCGGGGTTTTCGGATGATCCCGGCGACGACGTTTTGCGAGTTTACACGACTCGGCCGGACACACTTTTCGGAGCGACCTACATGGTCATTGCTCCGGAGCATTCTTTCGTCGAAAAGCTCACGACCCCCGAGCAGAAGGCCGCGGTCAGTGCTTACGTGAAGCAGAGTTCGCTCAAGAGTGACCTCGACCGAACCGACCTCGCGAAGGACAAGAGCGGAGTCTTCACCGGCAGCTACGCCATCAACCCGGTCAACGGCGAGAAGGTTCCTGTCTGGATCGCGGACTACGTTCTGGTCAGCTACGGAACCGGCGCGATCATGGCCGTGCCCGCGCACGACGAACGCGACTGGGAATTTGCCGTCAAGTTCGACATTCCGATCGTCACGGTCGTCAGTCCTGCCAATGCGGAAGATGGCACGCGAAGGCGCAAAGACGCGAAGGAAGCAGAGGCGGCAGAACCTCTTAGCGACTTAGCGGCTTCGCGTGAGCCCACCGAAGTATTCTCAGGTAAGGGCGTGGCTGTTAACTCGGGCAAGTACGACGGCATTCCGACCGACGAGTTCAAAGCAAAGATTGCGGCTGAACTCGAAGCGGCGGGACTCGGCAGCGAAGCGGTCAACTTCAAACTTCGAGACTGGCTGTTCAGCCGGCAGAGGTACTGGGGCGAGCCGTTTCCGATCTGGCACGAACTCGACGCTGACGGAAACGAAACGGGCCTCATGCGAGTCGACGCGGCCGATGAACTTCCCGTCGTGCTTCCCGAAATGGAAAAGTTCAAACCAACCGGCACGCCCGAGCCCATGCTCAGCACGGCTCCGGAATCATGGCTCTTCAAGACCACCGAGGACGGCACGAAGCTCAAACGAGAAACCAACACGATGCCGCAATGGGCGGGCTCGTGCTGGTACTACCTCCGCTTCGCCGATCCGAAGAACAGCGATTGCTTCCTCGATCCGGAAGTCGAGAAAAACTGGCTTCCCGTCGACCTCTACGTCGGCGGCGCCGAGCACGCGGTCCTTCACCTTCTGTACGCAAGATTCTGGCACAAGGTTCTCTTCGACCGAGGCCACGTCAGCACCTGCGAACCGTTTCACAAATTGGTCAACCAGGGGATGATCCTGGGTGAGGCCGATTCGGAAACCGGCAAAGCCGAGAAGATGTCCAAGAGCCGAGGCAACGTCATCAACCCGGACGACGTCGTCAAAGATTACGGCGCGGACGCGTTGCGGCTTTACGAGATGTTCATGGGGCCGCTTGAGCAAGTGAAACCGTGGAGTATGAAAGGCGTCGAAGGCGTCTACCGGTTCCTCGCCCGCGTTTGGCGAATGATCACCGACGAGGATGCTGACGAAATTCGGCTCCACCCGAGCGTGCAGGAAGCGGAACTCAACGAGGACCAGGAACGCGTCGTCCACAAGACGATCAAAGCCGTCACCGAGGACATCGAAAAACTCTCGTTCAACACAGCCATCAGCCGCATGATGGAATTCACGAACGAGTTCAGTCCTCAGGCAGTCCGTCCGAAGTCCGCCATGGAAACGTTGACGATTCTTCTCAGCCCGTTCGCGCCGCACATGGCGGAAGAACTCTGGCAGTTGCTCGGCCACGACAACACGCTCACCTTCGAACCGTGGCCGACGTTCGACGAATCAAAGATCGCCGAAGCCGAGGTCGAAATCCCGGTCCAGGTCAACGGTAAGCTCAAAGCGAAAGTCAAAGTCCCCGCCGGAGCCGACAACGCCACCATCGAAGAAGCCGCAAAACAGAATTCGACGGTGGCCGGTAACCTCGAAGGGAAGACGATCGTCAAAGTCGTCGTCGTACCAGGACGGCTGGTGAACTTTGTGGTCAAAGGTTGAGTAGCGTAGGGCCGGTTCCTACCGGCCACCTGCCTTGACTCTCGGCCGGTGGGAACCGGCCCTACCTTTCTGTTCCCACGCGGAGCATAGGAACAAGAAAATCCAGCCGCCGCCAGAATTCCGGCTAAGATTCAGGAGTGACGAGCGAATCAGCGACCGGAGGACAACATGGGACATACTCACAGCGTACTGGTTGGCTATCTGGCCTGGGTTTTCGGCTTCACGGGGGCTCACCGCTTTTACTATGGCCGGCCGATAAGCGGCACGATTTACTTTTTTACGCTCGGGTTGTTTGGCATCGGGTGGCTGGTCGATTTCTTTCTGATTCCGTCAATGAATCGAAGCTGCGACTACCGATACGAACCGGGCGAGGTCAACTACGACGTCGCCTGGATTCTTCTGGCATGGCTCGGCGTTTTCGGTGTCGACCGCTTTTACCTGGGCAAAGTCGGCACGGGCATGATTGAATTGTCGCTGGCAATCCTCGTCCCGTGGACGTTTGGCCTGTCGGCGATCCCGCTGGCTCTCTTCCAGCTTTACGACCTGTGGACAATGAACGAGCAGATCAGCGAAGTTAATCGCCAGATTGCATATACTCGCCAGTCGGTGTGAACCCAGCGAGCATTGCGTAGGTCAGGCTTTGCCTGACGGAGTCGTGATCGCGGACGTCGCTCTTACCTGTTTTGAAATTCCAAAAGGAGCACACGTTGAACTTCGTCAGGCAGAGCCTGACCTACGTCTGACGGTGAACTCATCAAGATGGCCGGCAAGAAGAGTAAAAAGAAAAAACAGGTCGACGATCCGAACTCGAAGCACGTCTGTACGAACCGTAAGGCGCGACACGAGTACGACATCGTCGACGAACTGGAATGCGGGATCTCGCTGGTCGGCAGCGAAGTAAAGAGTATCCGCAACGCCAAGATTTCGATCGAAGAGGCTTACGCGCGCGTCCGTGGCGGCGAGTTGTGGCTCGTTGGAGCAAACATCAACGAATACCCGCAAGCCAACCTGATGAACCACGAGCCAAAACGAACTCGCAAGTTGCTCGTTCACAAGCGAGAGCTTCACAAATTCGCGGAAAGCGCCGAGCAGCAGGGTTTCACTCTGGTCCCGCTCGATGTCTACTTTTCGAAAGGCCGCATCAAGGTTCGCATCGGCCTGGCGAAAGGCCGCAACCTTTACGACAAGCGGCAGAAGCTCAAAGGCACGACCGACCGGAAAGAGATCCGGCAGGCGATGCTGAAGCATCAGTAGTCGGTCAAGCCTGCTTTTGGCATGTCATGCCCGCGCAGGCGGGCAACCAGTGACGGTGGTATTACTGGTTCCCCGCCTGCGCGGGGATGACGGAAAATCTGCGATTCAGTTGAAGGCTCGGACCAGGAATCCGCCAGGCAGGCGTTTGACCATCCGCTTCATCTCAAGCACCGTCAGCGTGGCGAGAACTCTGGACGAGCCGATGTCCATCATGCGGATGATCTCGTCCAGGTGCTGAGGCTCGGAGGTGACCAGGTCCAGAACCTGTCGCTCCTGGACGCTCAGCGTTAATTCGCGGGGGCTGCGAACTTCCTGCTGCTCCTCCGTCTGGACTGGTTCGACCAGCGGGCCGAGTGCTTCGATCACGTCGTCGACGTTTCGGATCAGAGTGGCGCCGTCGCGAATGAGATCGTTGCAGCCGTCGCTGGCAAAGCTGTCGATGCGGCCGGGGATCGCCATTACCTCCCTGCCCTGCTCCATCGCGTGCCGGGCAGTGTGAAGTGCTCCGCTTTTTCGATTGGCTTCAATGATGATCACGCCGAGCGACAAGCCGCTGATGATCCGGTTTCGCTGCGGGAAGATTCCTGACGTCGGTTGTTGATCAAGTCGCGACTCGCAGACGACCGCGCCGTTCTTTGAGATCTGTTCGGCAAGCTCAACGTGCTCGGGCGGGTAGACATGATTCAGGCCGGTCGCTGACACGGCGATTGTTCGTCCTCCGGCAGCGAGTGCTCCACGATGAGCCGCCGCGTCGATACCTCTGGCCAGACCGCTGACGACGGTGAAACCGGCCATGGCCAGGGCTCGGCCAAATTTCTCCGCCTGCTGAGTGCCGTACAGCGTGCATCGTCTTGATCCGACGATGCCGACCGCAAGGTCGTCTTGAGGCTTCAATTCGCCACGGCAGTAGAGGATCAATGGAGCGTCGGAGACTTCGGGGAGATTCTGCGGATATTCATCCGTGCCCATTCTCAGCAGCCGATAGCCGTTTTGCTGACACGTTCGCACTTCGGTTTCGGCGTGATCGAAAGTCCGCGCCGCATGGATCAGTCGAGCGAGTTTCGGGCCGACTCCAGAGACTCGCTCCAACTCTGTAAGAGACGCGGCGAAGATCGATGCAGGATCGCCGAAGTAATCGAGCAGCGATCGCTGATGTCTGGGCCCGATCCCCGGAACCAGATTCAGTCGGATTGCCGTCACCAGTTCGGAATCCAGTTCGGCAGAATTCTCGCCGTCGGCATCCTGTCCCGCGTCAGTCTGGAAGTCACTCAAGATTGTTCGCCCGCCTGATAAGAAGTGAACCTTTGGGCGGAAATTCTAGCCATCACGAAACGAAAACGTCTTCCACTTGAAGGCAGTCCGTACAGAACATTTCGGAACAAAATTGCAAATCGTGTCAATACGCATGACGGGGAAATCGAGAAAAGCCGTATTGACCGTCTTTTCATTGTGAAATAGCATCGCGCGCATCCGTAGGTTGGCACGGACTGAAATGCTTTAAATTTCGGTCCGTTCTTTCCCTCAAATCACTCCACAACTCTTCAAAACTGGAAGTCAGTTTGAGTCTGCTCGCAGGACGTGACGTCTCATGAGACTTCGACAATCCGGTGCATCCTGGATTGTTCACGCCCCGGCGAAGCTCAATCTGTTTCTTGAGGTTCTTGGCAAGCGGGCGGATGGTTTCCACGAGCTGGAAACGCTCATGGTTTCAGTCAACCTGTTCGACACTCTCGTACTCAGACAGGAGTCTTCAACACAGATTTCACTACGTTGTCACTACGCGGGTTGTGTTTCGCGAAAGGTTGCCGCTGACAGTGCTTCGGCATCGGATGAGGTTCCCGACGGGCAGGACAATCTGGCAGTGAAGGCCGCGGAGCTGCTGAAGAAAAAGACGGGTGTCGACAAGGGCATCCATATCGAACTCTTCAAGCGGATTCCGGCCGAAGCGGGGCTGGCCGGAGGATCCAGCGATGCCGCCGCCGTTCTTCTCGCTCTCAACCGAATCTGGCAACTCGGATTGAGTCGCGACGAGCTGCAAAGGTATGCATCCGAAATCGGAAGCGACGTCGCCTTCTTCCTCTCCGAATCTCCCGCTGCTCTCTGTCAGGGGCGAGGCGAAATTATTCGTCCGCTTAAGAAAGCTCCCCGTCTTCACTTCGTCATTGTCAAACCTGACAGTGGGCTTTCGACGGTCGCCGTTTTTCGGCAATGCCGTCCGGAAGCGAAGCCTCGAGGGGCGTCGAAACTCGCTGAGTATTTACAACGTGGCGACCTGACGAATGCGGGCCAGCATTTATTCAATTCACTCCAGGCTCCAGCAGAATCGCTGAACCCGGACGTGAGTCGACTGATCAAAGAATTTGGCAGGCAGCCATTTGTTGGGCACATGATGAGTGGTAGTGGAACTTCCTGTTTTGGTGTCTGTCGACACCGCGACGAGGCCAGGATGGCCGCTGCCCGGCTGAAGGCACTACGCCTTGGCCGTGTCTTTGTGGGGGAAACCTCATCCTGACGCGGCATGTTTCAGGAGGGACATCTGTGGATATTTCCGAAGTCAGAATCAAACTCATGGACGATCCCAACGATCGTCTGCAGGGATTTTGTTCGATCACCTTTGACAAGTGCTTCGTCATTCGGGATCTGAAAATCATTCGCGGCATGAAGGGCTCATTCGTGGCGATGCCCAGCCGCAAGCTGACGGATCGCTGCCCGAAGTGCGGCACGAAGAATCAGCTTCGAGCCCGTTTCTGCAACGACTGCGGAGTCGAACTGCACGAAGATCGAGCCATCAAAGACGACGCTGGCCGAGCGAAGCTCTACGCCGACATCGCGCATCCAATCAACTCGGGCTGCCGCGACATGATTCAGCGAAGAGTGCTGGAGGCATTCGAGAAGGAAATCGTCCTCGCCCAGAAGCCCGGCTACCGCTGCTCATACGACGATTACGGCGAAGACCGCATCGCCGGCCTTAAGCATCCGCAGGAATCGGAAACGCAAGAAGCAGAAGCTCCGGCACCAGCTGCTTCCACTGAGCCTGCTGCCTCGCCAGCCCCGACTCCATCACCAGTTTCAGCAAGCGACGGCAGAACCATCCGCATCGACGGCCCGGACGGCTCACGCCGCCGCATCGAGCCCGCCCAACCGGACGTCACCCGCCCGCATCACATGGACGCTCCCAACCGAGCACCGTCAGTCGCTTCCGAAGGTGAAGCTGAGTCGGAAGATGGGTTCGGGGCTGGCGTCGTCTAGGATAGCTTCAAGTGAAGCAGGGAAGGATGTGTCGGTATGCCGATGAAAGCCTTCAGTGTACTCACAAGGATGGTCCTGCCAGCGTTGGTCGTAATCGCAGTAGCATCCGTTTGGATTTCTTCTGAACTGGAAGAGCTTGTGCGTACTGCGAAGCAAGACGTAGAACTTGATACTGGACGTCAAGCTGTCGTCGCGGGAACTTCCCTATCATTTACCTATAGATTTTGGGTCGCATTCAGCTTTACTGACAGACTGGAACCAAACACCGCGTTTTGGCGGCTCAAGCCTTACAGACATATCGAATATCAAAAATAGACCCGCGGGTTGATGGGTGGCCTGTCGCGTTTGGACGGAACACGAAGCGACAGGATGATTCATCATCCGTGAGCTGCCCAAAAGGCGTTTCTAGTTCACAAAGCCCCTCACGATTCCGCCACTAACTGCAAGTAGCCGGTCACTCAGTCCGTTGAAACGAGAATCGTTGCTTGTCAGAAACACTCGAAGTCATCTTTGTTCGGACGTGGTGGCGGTACACGCCGGGAGACGGTCAGTGGTTCACGGCGATTTACCACTGGTTCAACATCGCCGAGGGCTGCGTGTGGATTCTCTGTGCCGGCCTTGTACTTCGGCGATTCCTGATTCACCGAAAGTCAGCCGCGGAGATCTACTACGCGATCGCGTTTCTGACGTTTGCGATCACCGACTTCGCTGAGGCCTGGGAACAATCTTCGTGGCTCATCTGGCTTAAACTGCTGAACCTGATCGTCCTGTTTCAGCTTCGCCGAACGATCATGTCGTGGTACTTTCCGACGGCGAAGCTTTATTGACTCAGCTTCTGCTTACGCTGAAATCGGCTTGCTGGTTATCATCTGGCGCCAGTCATCGACTGACCTCTCATTCAATGCGTCTTCGTTTTCTGAACGCCCCGCGAGCTTCTTATGAGCCGCCCTCGTCAATCGCGTGCTGCCGGCAGTGGCTCCGTGCCATTCCTTGTGTTGGACGAAAATCGTCTGGCGTGGACGGCGGTTGAGTCGATCGGCCAGGGCGAAGACTCCGCCACGCCCACCCCGGAATCAGCCCTCATCTATGGACCGTCGGGTTGCGGAAAGTCTCATCTTTGCGACCTGCTTGTGAGAGTCCACGAGGATTCGGCGAAGATTGTCCCGTCGTCTGAGTTCGTCGCGCAGGTGACGCGAAACTACAAAGCCGCCAACACTTTTGACCCGGTCAGCGAATACTCACCGTTAAAGTTGTTGATCCTCGAAGACGTTCAGCACCTTTGCCGGCACCAGTCAGCACAACGGGTTTTCGCGACGCTGATGGACGAACTCCGTCGAACGGAAACCACCGTCGTCTGCACTTCCAACCAGCCACCAGCCGAACTTAAAGGACTGATCCCGCGACTCGCCAACCGATTCCGAGGCGGGCTCTGTGTCGCGGTGCGAATTCCCGGTCCCGCGTCGCGAGTCAAACTGCTCAGCCACTTTTGCAGCCATTTACAGATAGGCATCCCGCTGCCGGTCCTTCGACTGTTCGCCAACGAGCTGTCCGTTTCTCCCCGAGAACTGCTGGGGCTTCTGCTCCGGTTTGACGACCTCGCCACTCAGCGGAAAACCATGCCCGATGCTCGACTTGCGCGAGCCTTTCTTAAACAGGAAATCGCTCCGACTGCCGTTGAAGTTGACGACATTGCCAAGGCGGTAGCCCGCCAGTGGGGAGTCCGGCTTGCCGACATGCGATCTCAGGCTCGCGACCATGCCGTGTCGGTGCCGCGTCAGTGTGCGATGTTCCTGACCCGCGAACTGACCGGCGATCACTACTCCAGAATCGGAGACTACTTCGGCGGCCGAAGTCACAGCACTGTCCTGCATGCGTGCAACCGGATCCGCCAGCAGCTCGAAGACGACGCCGGGTTGAGGCAGCAGCTCAAACGGGCTAAGCAGATGCTGAGAAATGTGTAGTCGCCCGGTGAATCTCGGACGAACCTGAGATTTGTTACCGTTGCCGGGACGGGAGCTTCTTTGACCGCCAGAAAGTATTCCCTAAACTCCAGCCGCTGCTCGGTTTTTGCGGTAGAATGAGGAATTGTCGACTGATTCGAATCGCACGCTCACTTCAGGTTAACTCAGAGATCCCACGCCTATGGCCCGCGCACAGCTCACCCGACACGAAGAAGGCCTCATCGCCGCGGCTCTGTCGCTGGCAAATCAAGAGGGAGCTTCCGCCGTCGTCATGCTGTCCGAGCGGTCCTACAACTTCCGGGACATCCAGAACAGACTGCCCGAGCTTCGTCTGGTGGTCGCCTCGGACAAAGAGGACGTCATCGAGACAGCGAAGAAAGACGACGTCAATTTCGTGCCGCTGCTGGAAGAGCCTGAAACCAGGCAGCTGCAGTTAATCTCGGCTCTGCTTGAGGCAATCGCTGACGAGCTGATCCAGAGTGGCGACACGGTTGTCACACTTTACGCGGCTTACGAACACGAAGTCATCGACACGCTCAGCATCATCGATATGTCGGAGCATCTGACGAAACTGACGTCGCGAGATCTGCAACGGCTTGAAACCACCGTGCCGTTGGAGACGCTGCGGCTCGTCGTGAACCTCGCCTCCGAAATCGGCAAGGAAGGCCGTGAAGGCAAGGCCGTCGGAGCACTCTTTGTCGTTGGTAACCATCGCAAAGTGATGAAGCAGTCGCACGAGCAAATTCATGATCCGTTCAAAGGCTACAACAAGAAGGAACGTGAACTTCGGCTGGCTCGCGTCCGTGAAAGTGTCAAAGAACTCGCTCAGATCGATGGAGCGTTCGTCATCTCCGCAGAAGGCCACGTCGAAGCCGCCGGCCGAATCCTGGATGCGCCGGCCGAAGGCCTGACTTTGTCAAAGGGCCTTGGAGCGAGACATTGGGCAGCCGCTGCAATTTCAAAAACGTCGGGGGCCATTGCAATCGCCGTTTCAGAGTCAACCGGCACCGTCCGCATTTTCAAAGACGGCGTCGTCGTGCTCAGAATCGAGCCGATCGAGCGCGCCATGAAGTGGAGCGACCAGGAACAGGACGGCGACATGACGTCCGGTTAACTGAAGCTCCGCCACCCTGAGTCGTAGGCTGGAACAAGCTCGGCGCAGTTCCGGTATTTCAGGATTGTCGTACTAACGCAACCGCAACTGCGCGGAGCTTGTTGCAGCCTGCTGTCGACTGAAATCGCTTTTTGACTTCTCTGAAAGCGGCGAGGTTGGAAATCGGGAAATTAATCCGGGTCGCTCACTTATTCACCGATCGCTTCGTGAAGACTGGCAAGCCACTCGCAATGATCGAACGATGCGGGAATCGTCTCCGGATCAACCCATCCGTCGTCGAGCCTGACGATTCCGTGGTTTCCGAAAATCGTCAGCGCAGTCTGCGGCGTCGACTCTGACACGAGTGAAATCATGAGCGTCCGGCCCCGCTGATCAGAACCGAGCACGTTGAGAGTTCGGCCTGTGGCGTGACGGCGAACTCTCCAGGTCGGTGACTTCAGCTTCAACGCGACGTCGGCAATGGCGACCGCCGCGGGAAGAATGCTGGCTGAAACGTCGACATGCTCCGCGAATTCCCAATGAAGCCGCACGTTGACCGGAGTGCCCATCCGGCCGGTCTCCAGCACGGAACGGATCGAATCGCAAAGCTCCGAAAAGGCGATCCGAGAGCTACGTTGTGAAAACACTCGAACGGACGCGTCAACTGTTTCGTGACTCATGGGATTACTCGTTAAAGTTCTGCCTCGTTCGGTTTGGTCGCTGACTCAGCCGCACCTCTCCAGAAACCCGATCCCCGAGGCGACGCATTGTCCGCAGACACGCTGCCACCATTCAATCCTCACCCACTGCTTCGAGGCGGGCATCGCCAGACGCTGTTCGCCTATTTTGTCCGAGGCCGAGTACCACGATACTCAGCCGTCTGCCATCGCGTCGACCTTCCCGACGGCGATGTTCTGATGCTGCACGACGATTGCCCCCCTAACTGGGGACCGGGCAGCCCGTTTGTCGTACTGATGCACGGACTCGGCGGTTGCCACGGCAGCGCGTACATCGAGCGAATCGCTGAAAAATTAACAACGTTCGGAGTTCGAACCTTTCGACTCGACCACCGTGGTGCTGGAGCCGGCGCAAGGCTTTCGAAGCACCCCTACCACGCCGGTCGGTCTGAGGATGTGCGAGAAGCTTTTCAGGCAGCAAGTCAGCTTTGCCCGGGCTCGCTGGGAGCGCTCGCCGGATTCTCGTTGAGCGGAAATATGCTGCTGAAAATGCTCGGCGAAAATGGCCGCATGGGATACTCGCCTGAGTACCTCGCCTGCGCGGTCGCCGTCAATCCGCCGATCGATCTCGGTCTGTGTTCCGAAGCTTTGCGGAGGTCTGACAACCGGTTCTACGATCGATACTTCACAAAAATGCTGGTTCCTCAAGTCCGAGAACGCATCGAAACCTTCGCCGATGCTCCCAGACCTGGCGCAGGCTGGGCTCCGGAAACGCTGCGGGACTTCGACGAAACTTACACTGCCTTCGTATCAGGCTTCGAAAGTCTGCAGGACTACTACGAACGCAGCAGCAGCGCGCAGTTTGTGGAGTCGATCGAAACGCCGACGTTCATACTCACCGGCCGCGACGACCCGCTGATCCCGGCCTGCTCGTTCGAGCAGCTTCCCAGCGTCCCGTCCGTCGCCGTCCACATCGCCGAGCACGGCGGGCACCTCGGCTACGTTGCCGGAAAAACATCCGACCCCGATCGGCGCTGGATGGACTGGCGAGTCATCGATTGGCTCGCGCAGCATCTGCGGTTTTCACGAGGCCAACGGTAGAGTTGGCGGTGCCGATTTCGGCGCTACTTATTCTGCTTCGCCCACGAATCGCGGAGCGTGGCTGTCCTGTTGAAAGCCAACTTGTCGGGTGTCGAATCCTGATCGACGCAGAAGTAGCCATTTCGCTCAAACTGGACTCTCGTACCCGGTTTCGCTGCCGCCAACGATGGTTCCAGTTTCGCGTCGGCCAGCACTTCCAACGATTCCGGGTTCAAGCCGTCTTTCCAATCCTGGCCTTCCTGCACGTCGTCCGGCGATTCCTGACCGAAGAGTCGATCGTACAGTCGAACCTCAGCGTCGACAGCGTGCCTGGCACTGACCCAGTGAATGGTTCCCTTCACCTTTCGACCGTCGGGCGCATTGCCGCCCTTTGATTCGGGATCGTAGGTGCAACGAACTTCGATCACGTTGCCATCATCGTCCTTCACGACTCCGGTGCAGGTGACAAGGTACGCATATCTCAACCGCACTTCCCGACCGACAGAAAGTCGAAAATACTTGCGAGGTGCGTCTTCCAGGAAGTCGTCCTGCTCGACGTACACTTCGCGCGAGAACGGAACGATTCGTTTTCCGAAACTCTCATCAGCCGGATGGTTGGCGGCTTCCAATTCGTCGACCTGATCCTCAGGGTAGTTTTCGATGACGACTTTGAGAGGCCGCAACACACCCATCACTCGCGGAGCTTTCGCGTTGAGGTCGTCGCGGATCGCCTGTTCGAGCCACGACAGATCGACGACGCTGTTCATTCGGGCGATTCCGATGCGATCGCAGAATGCTCGGATTGATTCAGGCGTAAATCCGCGGCGGCGCAGCCCGGAAATCGTCGGCATGCGAGGATCGTCCCAGCCGTCAACTAACTTGTGTTCGACAAGTTCGAGCAGCTTGCGCTTGCTCATCACGGTGTAGTTCAGGTTGAGCCTGGCGAACTCGATCTGCTGCGGATGATGCAGGCCCAGCTTCTCGATGAACCAGTCATAAAGCGCGCGGTGCGTTTCGAATTCCAGCGTGCAGATCGAATGGGTAATGCCTTCCAGCGAGTCGCACTGCCCGTGAGTCCAGTCGTACATCGGGTAAATGCACCACTGATCGCCGGTTCGATGATGATGAGCATGTCGGATCCGATAAAGAAGCGGATCGCGCATCAGCATGTTCGGGTGAGCCATGTCGATCTTCGCTCGGAGAACGTGCGCGCCGTCTTCAAATTCACCGGCTCTCATTCGACGAAACAGGTCGAGGTTCGCTTCCACCGTCCGCGATCTGTCGCGGCTGTCTGTCCCAGGCTCGGTGACCGTGCCACGGTTCGCACGCATTTCTTCGAGATTCTGGCTGTCAACGTACGCCAGCCCTTCCTGAATCAGCCGCTCCGCAAACTGATACAGTTCTTCGAACCGGTCCGACGAGAAGTACAGCCTGTCTTCCCAGTCGAAGCCCAGCCACTTCACGTCTTCCTGAATCGAGTTGACGTATTCAACGTCCTCTTTGGTCGGATTCGTATCGTCGAAACGGAGATTGCACTGACCGTCGTATCGCGTCGCCAGTCCGAAATTCAGACAGATCGACTTCGCATGGCCGATGTGCAGATAACCGTTCGGCTCTGGCGGGAATCGAGTGTGGACTCGTCCGTCGTTTTTTCCTGCCGCTCGATCCGCTTCGATAATCTGTTCGATAAAGTTGAGCGATCGCGACTCTTTCGATGAGGTTGCATCGCCAGGCATGGCGGCTGAACTCTCGTTGGAACCGCTCTTTGGCTGAGGCTCCATATCAATTTTCTCCGTCTGCGCGCGAAAAGAAGCCGGGGTCACAACGGCAACCCCAGCTTTCTTATTTTGATTTTTAACTGTTCGAGCATTCGCTGCCGCAACCTGAATCGCAGAAGCTGATCCGCAAGGCTGAGAAAATCAGGCCTGTGCAGCATCCTCAAACGAGATAAATGGACTGAGTTTCCGCGCTTTTGCGAAGATCTCGTCCTTTTCATCCTGTGACTTGGCGGTGTCGAACTTAGCACGCAGCTTCTTGAGCTTGGCTCGTCGAGTGCGACGCCGGGCGATCTCACGATCCCGTTCTACGCGTCCCATGTGCAAACCCTTACAGAATAAGACAGTTAACGCCCTTTTTCAGGGCAGATTTTTAAATCAAGCGAGTCGCGAAGGCTAACAGCCAGGTCTTCAGCGGTCAACCAGCGTTTTCGTGGTATCTCCCTCCGTATGAGCAGGAGGATACCTAATCACCAGACTGACCAGGGGTTTCACCGCAATCAGGGCTTCGCCGGGAACTAGAATCATCGAGAGTTGACCACCGTTCCGCATCACTGATCGACTTTCTGGCCGCATCGCATGAGCACAACTATTTCGCTTCCGGGCTCTGAGAATCACGAAGCCCGCATCGTCATGCGGGCCATCGCGATGTCTTGCGGAGTCGTGCTGGTTGGAACCGTTGGGTTCATGCTCATCATGCCTGACTGGACGTTGTGGAGAGCTATCTATTTCACACTGATCACGATCACGACCGTCGGATTCGGTGATGAAGGAATCTCTGAGAACGGGCAGAAATTCGCTGCTTTTCTTCTCGTGACTGGAATCGGAACGGCCACCTGGACCCTGACGACGGTCGTTCAGTATGCAGTGAGTTATCAATTTGATTGGCAACGCCGGATGAAAAAAATGATCAGCACCACCAGCAACCACATCATCGTTTGCGGCTTTGGGCGAATCGGCCGCACCATCTGCCAGGAACTTGCCGAGTCCGACGTCCGCTGCGTCGTCATTGATCGCGACGAGGACCGCGTCGCAGAGGCAGTCTCGAACGGACACATGGCCATTATCGGGGACACGACGGATGAAAAGATTCTTCGCGATGCCGGCCTCGAGCGGGCTCGCGGAATCGTTTGCGTCACCAGCTCCGATGCCGAAAACGTTTTCATCACGCTGACCGCTCGGGAGATCAACCCGAAGGTCATGATTGCCAGTCGAGCGAATGCCGAAACGTCAGCTCGACGGATGGAACATGCCGGAGCGTCGCTGGTCGTTTCTCCTTTCCTGACGGCTGGAGTCGACTTGGCACGAGCAATCGTCAAACCACATCTGGCCGAACTTCTTCGTAACTCGCAACGTTCCGACGGAGACTTTGCGCTGTCCGAAGTTCTGGTTGAAGCAGGGTCCGTCCTTGAGGGACAGACGCCTCGAACGTACGGGCAGGAAGAAGATTCCATCGCGTTCATCGCGATCAAGCGAGAAGGTGAAGGCACAATCTACCGCCCCGGTGGCCAGGAAACTTTCCGACCGCACGACATCATCATCGCTGCCGGCGTCCCCGACGCTCTGGCTCGGATGTCAAAAACAGCCCGTCAGGTGCGGGGAAAACAAAAACTCGTGCACGCTTGACCTCGTTCGAAAGTCGCGACGGAACTGTGTGCCACTGGCTCCGCCAGTGCGTCGCGAGATTTGGGCCAGCGGTATGTCAGGCACTGGCAAAGCCAGTGGCACACAACAGAAAGACTTCTCGTCGAGAGTCGCCAAGCGAACTGATCATTCGAGATTGAAGCGAGCGGCCATGGGCATGCGGCGGCCAGTTCCGAAGGCTCGGGCTGAGAGCTTAATTCCGGGCGGCATCTGGCGTCGCTTGAACTCGTTGATGTCAAGTCGGGCAGCGACCCACGCCACCGTCTCGGGAGCAAAATGCCGCGACACGGTGGCGACTGATTCTTCGCGTTCGATCAACCGTTCGAGGATCCCGTCGAGAATCGGGTACGGCGGCAGCGTGTCCTGATCGACCTGATCGGGAGCCAGTTCGGCGCTGGGCGGCTTGCCGATCGTGCTTTCCGGGATGACTTCGCGTTTCTCGCGCACGTCGTTAATGAACCGCGAAATCCCGTAGACATCCTTCTTAAAGATGTCGCTCAGCACGGCAAATCCACCACACATATCGCCGTAAAGCGTGCAGTAGCCAACGGCAAGTTCGCTTTTGTTGCCCGTCGCCAGAGCCATCCAGCCGTGTCGGTTGCTTCGCGTCATGACGATGCCGCCACGGATCCTTGCCTGCAGATTCTGATCGGCCAGCCCACCCGGCTGAGAAAGCAAATCGTCGCCCACAACTGCTGTCTGCTCGTAAGCCGTGTGCATGGCGTCGATCGGAACTTCCGCATAGTCGACACCCAATGTCTCAGCCAGTTGGCGAGCATCGTCGACGCTGTGTGAACTGCTGTAACGACTCGGCATGGCGATGCCGTGAACGTGCTTTGGCCCGACCGCTTCGGCCGCAACGTAGCAGGCCAGCGCGCTGTCGATGCCGCCGCTCAGCCCGAGTACGCAATCGGAAAATCCACACTTCTTAACGTAGTCGCGTAGGCCGAGAATCAACGCGTCCAGCATTTCCTGTTCGTCGCGGCGTGCTGCGGCAACGGTCGATTGTCCCGACATGTGCCCGGCAGCCAGCGGGAGATCGACGAGTCGCGACTCCGAGCAGAATGCTCCGAGTTGCTCGCACACTTCACCAGCTGAATTAACGCAAAAACTGTTTCCGTCGAAAACGAGGTCGTCGTTTCCTCCAACTTGATTCACAAACAGAAACGGTCGACTGTGTTTGGCGACGTGCTGCTGAATGAGTTGCTGGCGGCGGTTGTGTTTGTGCTTTTCGAAAGGGCTCGCCGACAGATTCACAAAGACGTCCACGCCCGCCGCGGCCAGTCGCGAGATCGGGTCCGGCGACGCAACTGGATCGTCGTGGTAAGACGTCGAAGCGTGCCCCCACCAGGCGTCTTCGCAGATGTGAATGCCCAGCCGCAGTCCGCGAAACTCGACAGGGCTCACGGCATCCGCCGGTCGAAAGTAACGTCGCTCGTCGAAAACGTCGTAGTTCGGCAGTAACGACTTATGCACTGTCGAGGCGACCTTCCCGTCGCAAAGCAAGCTCGCTGCGTTGGCGAGACGACCGCTGGGCACATTTCGGCGAGTCGGATGCCCCAGCACAACGCCCACGTTCGCTGGCAGCGACGCGGCCAGTTCATCAACCGACTGGTCACACGCGTCGACAAACCCTTCGCGCAGCAACAGGTCACGGGGCGGATAGCCGCTGAGAACCAACTCGGACAAAATGACGAGTTCGGCTCCATCGTCAGCCGCCTGCTGGACGGCATCGCGGACAAGTTTCGAATTTCCTCGAACATTCCCGACCGTTGGGTTGAGCTGAACCAGTGCCGTCTTCACGGAAGAATCCTCAAGCGATCTTTTCAAACCATCACGCGTGCCGACCACGCCTCAAGGGCGGTATCAGACAATGGTTGATCGCCAGATGCCAGCGAGCCGCGGGCATCATCAAATTCAAAACCCATTCAACGTCGCCAGTGCCAGCAGAACCGACGCATCGATCGTCAGGCTCGCATCGTCGAATTCACCCGCGTCTGGATTCTGCAGCGAGTCGATACCCTGACCGCCGTTGAACCGGTCGAAGCCGCCGCCACCATTCATCGTGTCGTTGCCGTCTTCGCCGAACATCACATCCGCGCCGGGGCCACCGATCAGCGAGTCCTCACCGTCCCCGCCGAGCAGGGTATCGTTGCCGTCTGATCCCGAGATTGTGTCGTCGCCGTCGTTCCCCGTGATGATGTCGTTGCCGCTGCCGCCGTCGACAGAATCGTTTCCGTCGCCCGCGTCGACAACGTCGTTCCCCGAATCGGCTCGGATCAGGTCGTCGCCGTCTTCTCCCTTGAGGAAGTCATTTCCTGAGTTTCCTCGAAGAGTGTCGTCGCCTGTCCCGCCCGCCAGTGAGTCGTTACCCGCTCCGCCAAGCAAAGCGTCGTTGTCGGCTCCTCCATCGGCAAAGTCGTCGCCGGCCTGGCCGTTGATGACGTCCGCTCCAAATCCGCCAATGCCGGTGTCATCGCCGTCTCCGCCGAGCAGCGTGTCGTTACCGAAACTTCCCGTCAGACTGTCGTCGCCAGCGCCACCGTCCAGTAGATCATTCCCAAGGTTGCCGGCCAGTGTGTCGTTGCCGTTATCCCCAAAGATGATGTCGTCGCCAGCGCCACCGTCGACATTGTCAGCTCCGGCGCCTGCGGCGATCGAGTCAGCTCCGTCGCCTCCGAGAATGGTGTCACGGCCAAGACTGCCCAGCAGAGTGTCGTCGCCAAGGTCACCGGTAATGCGAAGCCGGACCGCACCGATCTGTGCGGCCGACGCGTCAACGAAATCGTTTCCGTCGTTGCCTTCAACGTTCAGCAGCAGCGGCCGCACATTTGTGAGCGACTGAATCGTGATCGTGTCGTCGCCGTTGTTGCCCTGAATTTTGACCTCAGAAACCGAATTGCTCGCCGTGATCGACGCTCCGCCTTCGGTCACTCTTAGCAGACTGTTGGTGCTGTCGACGATGAAGTTGTCCGCCCCAGCGTCTCCTATTGCGAGAATTCGCAACAGGCCCGATGAGTCCTCAACGACGTCATCGCCGCTGCCGATTCCGGACCATTCGATGATTCCAACGCCCGTTCCTTTACCGATTAAATCGTTGCCTGATTGCCCATTCATTGTGTCGGTACCGTCGCCGCCATTCAGCGAATCGTTGCCGTCACCGCCGAGCAATGAATCGTCCCCGCCCTGACCGGAAAGCAAGTCGTCGCCTGACCCGCCATCAAGCAGATCGTTCCCCGTCGCTCCGATCAGTGTGTCGTTGCCGGCATCGCCGATCAGTGTGTCGTCAGCGGTGACTCCCGGAAAACCTGTGTCGTCGTTAGTAATTGTGAACACGCCTTGCGAATCGCTGATCACGACGCCGAAAGGGTTCACAAGATTCAGAAAGAAGATCTCAGTCCCTTCGTTAATCGTGTCGCCAATCGCCTCGACCGTGACGGTTCGTGACAACGTACCAGCATCGAAGAACAGCGGACCGGTTGTCAGCACATTGAAATCTTCGCCGGCAATCGCGGAGCCGTTCTGCACGGCAATATCAACCGCGACTGTGCTTGCTGGCGCTGAGGAAATGCTGACAGTAAACGTTGCAGTCGTGACGCCCGCATTGCCTTCGGCCAGCGATACGTCGGTGATACTCAACGTCGGCCCCGGAACTCCGCCGTCGTCGTCCAGGATGGTGACTTGTCCTTGCGAGTCACCGATCACGGCGTTCTGAGCGTTCGTTAAATTGACGACGAAGTTTTCATTCGCTTCGGCCAGCGCGTCACCATTGATCGGAATCTGAATCTGACGACTCGTCTGTCCCGGCTGAAACGTCACGGTGCCGGTTACTCCCGTGTAGTCCACTCCGTCGCTGGCGAGGACGTCTGCTGTCGAGTAGTCGACCGTCACCGTGTTCGCGACCGGAGCCGACAAGAGGACAGTCACGCTCGCAGCATTCACGGCCACGCCACTGTTGAGGAATACCGAAGTGGCAATCGAACTCTGACCTCGTGCGCCGGCAACGTCCGGATCACCGTCGTTATCAAAGTCAGCGATCGCGAGGTCTGTCCCGAACGCGTCTGCCGGATCGGCGAATTCGAATGCCGAGTTGAACGTTCCGCTGCCGTCGTTCAGATAAAGTTCGAGCCGTGAAGAAAACGCGATGTTGACGATGTCGTTATCGCCGTCGTTGTCAAAATCCGCGATGCCGACATCGTTCGCGTCCTGAAAGAACGCCGGCCCGGAGAACGACGACGATGTTGCGAACGTGCCGTTCCCATTCCCCGCCGCCACGGAAATTCCGCCAGCAATTCCCGCCACGATGTCGAGATTACCATCGCCGTTTATATCGCCAGTCGTGACAGATGTTGGCGCACCTCCAACAGTCACTGTTCCAATGTTAGAAAAAATTCCGCTGCCGTTGTTTTGCAACACGACGATGTCTGACTGGAAGAAATTCTTCGAGACAAGCAGGTCGAGGTCACCGTCGCCGTCGATATCGGCGGCTTCGACATCGGATGAGCCGGAGTTTGAATTCGTCGCGAAACTGGTACTCGCCGAAAAGTTTCCGGCGCCGTCGTTGGTCAGAATCGCCACCGTTCCGACACCGAAACCGACGGTCGCTGCGGCGTCGAGATCCCCATCGCCGTCAAAGTCACCGAGGACCACCGCCGACGCGCTGAAAATTGTGCCGCTGAAACTGACAGTCACCGGTGCTGCAAACGTGCCGTTGCCATTGTTCCGCAGGATTCGAATGTCGCCGGAATTCGTGGGAGCCACGATGTCGATGTCGCCATCGCCGTCGATGTCGCCGACATCCATAAACCCGGTCGCTCCGGTCGCGATCACAATCGGATTGATAAACGCCGTGCCCGTTCCATCGTTGAACGAAACCGACCGTTCGGTTGCCAGGTCAACACTTCCGTTGCCGTCAAAGTCGGCGGCGACAACTCGGTTGTGCCCCGTGCCGGCTTGAGCAGCGTTTAATGGCGGCGCAAAGAGACTTGCCGCTCCACCATTTCCTTCCGGATCGATAACGCCGTCCATGATTGTGAGTGTTGGAAACGGAGTTCCCGCAGTTGCGTCGCCGCTCTCGATCAGGTCGTTGCCTGAGTCACCGTCAAGCAGGTCCGATCCGCCACCGCCTCGAATGGTGTCGTCGCCAGAGTGCCCTCGGACGGTGTCATCACCCTGCCCGGCATCGATGTCGTCATTGCCGCTGCCGCCCAGAATCCGGTCGGAGTCCGCTCCACCCATCAGGACATCACGTCCGCTGTTGCCATTGAGGACGTCGTTGCCGCTGCCGCCATCAATCGTGTCGTTGCCAAGGTCGCCGACCAGCGTGTCATTCCCGGCGCCGCCGCGAATCGAATCCCGGCCTCCTTGACCGTTGACTGAATCGTCGCCCTCGCCACCGTCGACAGTGTCGTTCTCGCTGCCGCCCAGAATGTTGTCGTTGCCGAATCCGCCGAGAATCGAATCTCGACCAGACTGCCCGTTGATCGTGTCGTCACCGGCGCCGCCGTCAATCGTGTCCGCACCATTGCCGCCATCGATTGAGTCCGCGTCATCGCCGCCGGTTACCGAATCCTGACCGTCGCCTGCATCGATTGTGTCATTGCCGGAGCCGCCGTCGATCGTGTCCTGGCCGTCGTCGCCGATGATAATATCAGCACCCGTTCCGCCAAGAATGGAGTCGTTGCCGTCGCCGCTGTCGATCGTGTCATCGCCGCCCTGACCAAGAATGGTGTCGGCACCGTCCCCGCCGAGAAGACTCTCAGCAAACGTGTTGCTTCCGATGATCAGATCATCCCCGTCGCCGCCGTCAACAACGATGGTTCCGAGTGACGTAAAGCCTCCAGCATCGAGGCCGGTCAGATCAATCGAGTTATCGCCGCTGCCGGTGAAGACGTTTAACGTCGTCAGCGTGCTGGCAGAAATTGTGGCGAACCCTGTCTGAGCAACTCCGTTGGCGACGACCTGAACGTTCCCGGAAACATTGTCTCGCCGGATCGCGACGTCGTCGTTCGTGTCGGCGAGCACGGTCATCTCCGTGCCGAACACCAGCGTCTGGACCGTCAGTAACGTCCGGTTTTCCAGCCGTTCCAGTGTCGAACTGTTTCGACGGACCGATAGTCTGGTACGCGGATGTGACTTAAGTCCCGACAGCCAATGCTGCAGATACACAGAAACACTCCCTCTCGCGAAACCTGCGACTGAGCATCACGCTCGATCGCTCGATAAATATCCAGCAAATCGCTGCCCAGGCCCGCGTCGGCAGATCTCTCGCCAAGTCGCAAACATGTGTGGCGGGAGATATCCGCTAAAGACGCCACCCACTCCGATTAGTTCCCTGGTTCCGGTTGTCGGTGCCGCGATGGTTCTGCTGACCAGAACAAACTGACGAGCCGCAGGACGAGAAATTGATCCACGTTCTGACCAGATCTGGCAATTCCTGCGGGCCTGACGCGTCATAATTCGTCATCAAACAACTGAATGAGCCTGCCACTGAAGTTGGACCGTTCCAACTGCCGATTTTACAGAGGTCGCGTTGCCCAACTTTCCCCGGACTTTCAGATGCCCGTTCGCAAGACACCACGATCTGCCGCCGGTGATGCTTCGCCCAGGAACCCGATCTCGCTGCACCTCATGCCGTTTCTCCATTATCTGGAAGCGGAATGCGGGCTCGCGAGAAACACGGTTCACGCGTACGGGTCGGACCTCAAGCAGTTTGCGATCTGGTATCTCGATCACGGACCGGCCAACCCGAACGAGATCACGCTCCAGATTCTGACGAGCTACATCCACGAACTTCGTAAGCGCGAACTCGCGGCCACGACCGTCGCTCGACATCTTGTCGCCATCAGAATGCTCTTTCGATACATGGTGCTTGAAGGGCTGCTCGAAAAGTCGATTGCCGAATCGCTCAGCTCGCCAAAGCTCTGGCAGTACCTGCCGAAAGTTCTGGGGCCAGCGGCCGTCGAGCGACTGCTGAACGCTCCCGATTCTTCCGACAGATTCCGGCTGCGAGATCGAGCTCTGCTTTGCCTGCTCTACGCGACTGGCTGTCGCGCGTCCGAAGTGACAAATCTTCGGTTGAGCAAAGTGTTCCTTGACGAGCGTTACGCTCGCTGCGTCGGCAAGGGGAACAAAGAACGGATCGTCGGTCTCAACCCGGTCGCCGTCTTAGCGATCGAAGCGTGGATCGAAGGCGAACGCTCGAAGCTGGTTCGCGAAGGCGACGAACCCTGGCTGCTGCTTAACGCGCGAGGCAAACAGCTTTCAAGAATTTCTGTGTGGGGCATCGTCAAGAAGTACGCCGAGCGTGTCGGCTGTGGAGAAGGCGTCAGTCCTCACACACTGCGACACAGCTTCGCCACTCACATGCTGGCAGGCGGCGCCGAAATCCGAGCCCTCCAGGAAATGCTTGGTCACGCGAGTATCTCGACCACGCAAATCTACACGCACGTCGAACACAGCCGGCTGAAAGCAATCCACGCAAAGTGCCACCCTCGCGGGTAAACGAGACTGCCTCGGTCAGACTCTGAATGGTTCACGCGAAGGCGCAAAGTCGCGAAGAAAAAAGTTGGCAGTCATTCACTTTCCTTAGCGTCTTCGCGACTTCGCGTGAAAAATTCTGCTTTGACGAGTCTCCGGAAGGACTGAAAGCAATCCACTCGAAGTGCCACCCCCGCGGGTAAACGGGACTGCCTCGGTCAAACTCTGAAGGGTTCACGCGAAGGCGCTAAGTCGCGAAGGAAAAAGTTGGCAGTCATTTTCTTTCCTTAGCGTCTTTGCGCCTTCGCGTGTGAAAGTCCGCATTGGACGCATGTCACGCGAATGCCGGTTCGTCTTCCAGGTGAGCTCCGCCGGCCATCTTGAACTCGGCCCATTGCTCGGGCGTAAAGAGAACTTCGCGAGCCTGTGAACCGTTGTAGTCTCCGACGATTCCGTCTTCCGCCATGAAGTCGATCAACCTCGCACCGCGGCCGTAACCGACCCCCAACGCTCGCTGAAGTAGCGACACGCTGCCTCGACCTTCGCGGACGATGACGTCGATCGCCTGTTCGTAAAGCTCGTCGCGTTCCTTCATCTGATCGCGTGAAGCCATTCCGCCGGACGCACTGAGCTGAGCCAGTTCGGCGCTGTAGTCAGGCTCGTACCCGGCGAAGTAGTCGATGACCGAGTTCACCTCTTCGTCACTCACGAACGCACCCTGAGCGCGCGAGAGGTTGCTGGTGCCTGGCGCGAGAAACAGCATGTCGCCGTTGCCCAGAAGTTTGTCGGCTCCGCCTTCGTCCAGCACGACGCGGCTGTCACTTTTGCTCGCCACCTGAAACGCAACTCGCGCCGGCAGGTTCGATTTGATCAGACCGGTGATGACATCGACGGTTGGTTTCTGCGTGGCGAGGATGAGATGAATGCCGACCGCTCGCGACTTCTGCGCGAGACGGATGATGTGCCCTTCGACGTCCTTGCCGGATGTCATCATCATGTCCGCCATCTCGTCGGCAATGATCACGATGTACGGCATCTTTTCCGGAATCTGTTCGGCTTCTTCTGACTCAGGGTCGACGCCCATGCGCTCCAGTCGAGTTTCCTGCGTCAGCTTGTTGTAGCTGTCGAGGTGTCGAACTCCCGTTCGAGCGAGCAGGTCGTAGCGTTCTTCCATCTTTTCGACGGCCCAGCCCAACACGGCTTCCGCCTTCTTCATGTCCGTAATGACCGGATGCATGAGATGCGGAATTCGCTTGTACGGACTGAGTTCGACCATCTTCGGATCGATCATCAGCATCCGCACCTGCTCGGGGGTTCGCGTCATGAGGATCGACAGAATCAGCGCGTTCAGACAGACACTCTTCCCCGTACCCGTTCGGCCGGCAATAAGAAGGTGAGGCATCTTCGCCATGTCGACAGCCAGCGGCCGACCGCTCACATCCTTACCCAGGAACAGAGGAATTCGCTTGTCGTCAATGTCCTTTGCACAGGATTCGATCAAGTCACGCAACCGGACCATCACTCGTTTGTCGTTGGGAACTTCGACGCCGACGGTGTTCTTACCCGGAATCGGAGCGACGACGCGCACTGACGGAACGCGCAACGCGATTGCCAGGTCGTCAGCAAGGCTGGTCACTTTGCTTAAGCGCAATCCGGCTTCGAGTTCCAGTTCAAACTGCGTGATGACCGGCCCGGTGTCGATCTCGCAAACTTTTACGTTGAGACCAAATTCCTGGAACGTCTTCTCCAGCGTGATCGCGGCGAGTCTCGCACGCTTGGCGAGAATCTCGTACGGAAACTCTTCACTCTCTTCGAGAAGATCGAGCGACGGCAGCGTGTACGGCGTGTCGTTGCTGGTCGCTGACGCCGCTTCGAGTCTGGCGATGACCTCTTCGCGTTGCGACAACGCTGTCGTCACCGGAGGATTGACTTTGATCTCGCCCGGTTCGCCAGTGGAAACTTCGAGTTCTTCGTCAACCTCTGCTTCGTCCTCGATTTCGACTTTGTTCGTTGCCACGACTGAGTCACGCTGACTGAGTGCTCCTCGATGATCGAATTCGATTTCTGGCTCTGTCTTTTCGCGACGTTTGAAAAGTCGGGCCGGAGCGTTGAGCAACACAGCCGGAATTGCGACAACAGGGCGCAGCAGTAAACGCAACGCGCGCGTAACAACGCTCGTGTCAGCCACCAGAACGAACCCGGCCAGAAAACAGGACGACAAAAGAATCAGCAGGCCAGCTGTCGCAACGTGTTCCTCAAGCGCGGCGACGCCCCATGCTCCCACGTAACCACCGCTGCCGACGATCTGCCCGGAAGCGATGTCCGGAGCCAGCAGATGAAGTGCGATGCACAACGAGGCCAGCATCAGCGTCGTACCGATTGCCTTCTGTCGAAACGCGTCATCAGGGCCTCGGGAAAGGAGACGGAAGTCGTAGGCGGCCAGGGCGAGAACAGCGAACCATGCACCGACGCCGAAGGCTGCTCGCAGGTTGTACGCAAGTTGTGCTCCAAGTTCGCCGCAAAGATTCAACGGAACATTGCGCACCGGATGCACCAGTCGACCGGGAGGATCACCCGGGTCGAAGCTCAGCATACTCAGACCGATAAACAGCGTGGCTGCAAAAAGAGCCAGCGCGATCAAATCGGATTTGATGCGGTGCAGATCCCACATAGCGGATTTGGTTTCCGATTGGTTGGAACGGAATTTCAGCCGGGGCAAGCAGACATTGCTTGTTTCAACGTGTGCCACTGGCTTTGCCAGTGCGAAATTCCGAGGAGAAGGAATTCCGTAGAAGCACTGGCAAAGCCAGTGGCACACTTTTCAACGAATTTCTCAAATGGTTGGCGGGACGTGAAGACAAGTTGTTCGATGGCGGGGCAGCAAAGCTCCAGCCGAAGGTTCGGCGGGTGCCTGGCGGTCCAGTCGTCCGCTTGCAGAATCCGTTGCAGCCTCGACGCTTCGCAAAAGTGCCAGTCAGTCAGTTGTCCGTGTTCGTTTTGAGCAGACACTGGTTGTACTGGTCACCCACGCGAAGCGCCGGGCCACCTGGATTGATCCTGCAGGGATCATGTCATGATGTATTGGTGTGTCGAAAATCCGACTGCTTCGACTGCGTAGATCTGTGGACGTTCCTTTCACGCAGGCAGGCGGATGCTCCGTCGGCGATGCGCGCAGAATGTGCTGGTCGATGACGAGCCGGTTGCCGCGAACAACGACCGG
Organism: uncultured Planctomyces sp.; assembly: GCA_937899075.1. Lineage (GTDB taxonomy): Bacteria > Planctomycetota > Planctomycetia > Planctomycetales > Planctomycetaceae > JABMPE01. Next base: position 27,875 of record CALDJX010000444.1, read on the forward strand.
AACGATTCTATTGATTGTGAGTTTCAGGCAGACGCACAAGCAGCCTGAAACTCAGCAGTGACTGGCGAGTCGAATGATTCTGCAAGTAGTCGCAGAAGTTTCAGGCCACCCTTGTCAGTGCTGAGTTGAGGCTTCTTGTGAGTACCCTCAAACATAGCACGAAAAAACGGCGATGACGTGAAATGCCGCGTTGGGACGAGACTCTCAGCACATGACCTGACCGGATGAAACGGTTGGTCAGGTTCGCATCGGAGCAAGCGATTGCGCGAGTTGTCCGCTCCCAGCTCAAAGCAACATCGTAGGCTGGGACGCGTCCCAGCAATGATTTCAAGCTGGGTTTCCGACCTGTTGTTTATACATAAGTAGAGAATTCAAAATCGGCCCAACGGGCCAGCCCTTTGATAGCCCCGGACGTAGTCCGGGGTACGGATTTCTAACCGACCGAGCCCCAACGGGGCGTTCCTAACCTGTAAACATCAGCGAGTAGGGCCGCCCC
>CALDJX010000445.1 GCA_937899075.1 uncultured Planctomyces sp.
CGTAACTGACCACTTCGCGAATTGCCTGGATGTAAACTTCGGTCTTGCCGCTGCCGGTCACGCCGTGCAGCACGAACGTTCGTGACCGCTTCATGCGAAGCTGCATGTTGATCGCGCTGAGGACTCGCTTCTGATCAGGATTCAGTTCGAGGTCTTGTTCAGGAGCGATCTCGCCGAGTTCCGATTCAAAGGTCGCGGTCCGCTTGCGAGTTGCAACGATGATTCCTTTGTCGCGCAGCCCGTGAATCGGAGCGGGGCTGCAGCCGATCGCTTCGGTGATCTGCTCGCCCTTCATCGGAGTTCCGGCTTCTCGCAGGAATTCGACGATCGCTGCCTGCTTCGTCGGAAGTTTTGTTGCGGCGAGCAGATTGTCGATGTCGGCAGCCAGCGTAAAGAATGTGATCTCTCGCGTGCCGGCTTGTTTCTTGACGCCGGCCGGGATGGCGGTTTCCAGAGCCTGGCCCCAGCCGCAGATGTACCGTTCAGCGATCCACCTGGTCAGGTCGAGCAGATGCTGCGAAACGATTGGCTCGCGGTCGACAAGGCCGACGATTTCTTTGAGCTTCCGATTCGACGTTTTGAGTTTTGACAGGCCGACGCAAAACGCGACTTCTTTGCGGTTGCCTCTTCCGAAGAGAATTTCGACTCGCTGGCCGGGGCCGATGAATTCACGCAAGGATTCGGGCACGAGGTACGAGTACGTCTGCTCCAGCGGTCGAACGAGCGCGACGTCAGCCACCAGCCGATCCTCGTCGGCGGCGATTTCCCATTCCGGTCGATCGGGCTCGGTTTGAAACAGGTTCTTCTGAGTTGGCTTCGTCACGCGATCGGGTCCTGCCTGCGCCGCGGACCGTTCTGCCAGAACAACCGCTCTTTGGTCAGGTGCCCGTAACGCATCGCGCAGTTCAGGCAAAAGCGACTCTCGCCGTAACGCAGGTGAATTTCGCCGGGCAGGATCAAGTGGTACCAATCCTGATCGGGATTCTTGAAGTAACAGTACTCGCGAATTCCATCCTTCTTAATGTGGACGGACCAGCCGTCCGGATACGGCACATAGATGCGCAGATCTTCCGAGACTTCGTGCTCGACGAGCTGCTTCGGCGGTTCCGGATTGCTGTCAAAGTCGTTACTCATACCGCAAAGGTGTCCTCGGACGATGCGTGACGGACACGTTTTACCACGGACGACGCGGAATCGCACGGGCCAGGTGACGACGGTTCGGTCGATCAGACTGACATTTTAACGCAGAGGTCGATGAGGATGGAAAATGCAGAGAAGTACGGAGTTGTCTCCTTCTTCTCAGCGAGTCCTCTGTGAACGCTGCGTTCCATTTTCCGAATTTCAGATGACGAGGCTTAAATGAAGTTCGACATTGCAACGGCTCAATCAGACGAGTTCCTCGACGTGGCAGCATTAGACCGAATCGCCTGGCCGAGCATGAACGATACGTTCATCCCCGACGGAGAGCACATCTGGCGAGTCTGGTGCGACCACGCAACGCTGCTCGTTGCCAGAGTCTCAGAGCGTGAGCCGTTCAGCGAGACTCACGAAATCGCCGGAGCGCTCGTCATGTTTCCGTCACAGAACGGCGAACTGTTTCTGCACAAGATCATGGTGCATCCCGTTTGCCGAGGGAAAGGCGTCGGGACGTCGTTGATGAAAACGGCACTTTCCGGAGCAAAGGTTCCTGTACTACTGACCGTTGATCCAGAGAACGCTCCGGCCGTCGCGCTGTACGAGCAGTTCGGATTTCGCACGCGCGAACGAATCGCTGGCTACTATCGTCCCCACGAAGACCGGCTGATCATGGAGTACGTACCGGCTGGCAGTTCGTAGGTCAGGCTCTGCCTGACGGAGTGCTTGAGCAGGCGGGACGAGTTCTTGATTGGAACCACGAAAGACACAAAATACACGAAAATATTTTCATGAAAGTTTCTGACTGAAACGCACAACCGGAATCAGAACTGTCAGCTTTGGTTTCGTGTTTTTTGTGTATTTCGTGGTTGCCTACCGTCAGCTTGAGCGTGACGCGATGACTTCGTCAGGCGGAGCCTGACCTACTTCAGGTCGATTGTCACGCTGCCGATTTCACCCGTGAATGGAAACGGAGTTTTGTATTCGCCGACGAATCCGCCTTCGTCCGAGCCAACCTGCAGCCCGTCGATCGGGTGGCGAGGCATTCCTTCGGCAACGCTCCCCGTGGCGACTGACTTGCCGTCTACGGTGAGCGTCACTTCGCCAGTCTTGCTGAGTCGTGCTTCGACACTTGTGACCGTGTCGTACAGTTTCGAGTCCGCGGAAACTTTAGACAGCTTGCCGCCTCGTCGCGTGACGAATGTCAGAATGCCATCCTTAACGTAGAGAGAGAAGCCCTCGGCAGTGCCGCCCTGAGCGACCAACACTCCGTCGGTGCCGGCCTTCGTTAACTCGACCCCGATTCGTATCGGCCGCTTCTCGACGAATGGTCCTTCGTCCGCTGAAAGATTGTCTCCGGCTTTGAGCGAGAATGTCCGTTGCTTCCGGTTGACCTGGGCTTTCTTCGAAGCTCCTCGCCATGTTCCCAACGGCAGAACGTTGGCACGAGCCGCGTAGGTGTCCCACCTGGCCTCCAGCTCTTTCGCGAGTTCTGGTTTCTCGGCGGCCAGGTTGTGAGTTTCGGAGCGGTCGGTTTTCAGATCATAGAGTTCCCACGGTTTGTTCTCTTTGGCGACAAGTTTCCAGTCGCCATCGCGGACTGCTCGGTTGCCTTCGTGCTCCCAGAACAGCGGCTGCTTGCGGGCCAGCGACTTGCCCGAGAATGCCGGTTTAAGCGAGACGCCTTCCAGTGGTTTGATATCGTTGTCGTCGATTTTCTTCGGGTAGTCGGCGCCGCCGACGTCGACGCACGTGGCCATGATGTCGATCAAGTGGCCGGGTTGATGGTCGAGTTCGCCTCGTCGTTTAATGCCGGCCGGCCAGTGAGCGATCAGCGGCGTCGAGATGCCGCCTTCGTGAACGTAGTGCTTGTACTCGCGGAACGGAGTGTTCGAGACGTTCGCCCAGTTCAGACCGTAGGCGATGTAGGTGTCTTCGGGACCGGGCATGATGCCGGGGCCGGTGAGCGTTGGCACTCCGGCGCGGTTCTGTTTCGGGACGACATCAAGCCGGATTTGATCCAACGGAATCTTCGGAAGCGACGCCTCGACAGGACGCTGGAAGTCGCCGCGGCGGCCGTTGCCTTCCTGGCAGCCGCCGTTGTCCTGCATGAAGACGATCAGCGTGTTGTCGAGTTCGTTGTTCTTCTTCAATGAACCGACAATGCGACCGATGCCCTGGTCCATGCTGTCGATCATCGCGGCGTAAACTTCCATGCAGCGGGATTCCCAGGCTTTGTGCTCGGTGTTCTCCCAGTCGCCGATCAGCGGAGCGGGTTCGCAGGCATCGCTGACGAGGCCGAGTTCCACAACGCGTTTGGCTCGACGATTCCGGACCGGAGCGTAGCCGTCGTCGTAGCGACCTTTGTACTTGGCGATGTCTTTCTCAAGAGCGTGCATCGGCCAGTGAGCGGCCGTGTAAGTTACATACATGAAGAACGGCTTCTCCGCGTCTTGCTTACAGTGATCGTTGATGAACTTGACGGCGTTGTCGCTGATCGCGTCCGTGTAGTAGTACTGCTGAGGTTTGTACTCTGCGTCGGTTGTCGGGGTGATGTTCTGGTTGTCGCGCGTCAGAGTGCCGGGGTCGAAGAAACTGCCGGCGCCGGTGATTGTTCCGTAGAAGCGGTCGAAGCCTCGCTGCCTCGGCCAGCTGTGCTTCGGGCCGTCCGGTTCAATGTGCTTTGTGACGTGCCACTTGCCGACTCCGTAGGTCGAGTAGCCTGCTGGCTTGAGGACTTCGGCCATCGTTCGGCAATTGTTATTGAGATCGCCGCGGTAGCCATCGACCCCTCGGTCATTCGTCATATGGCCAATGCCCGCCTGGTGCGGATACAGGCCGGACAACAGCGACGCTCTTGTCGGGCAGCATCTTCCAGTGTTGTAAAACTGTGTGAACCGCAATCCGTTTCCGGCCAGCCCGTCGAGCGTCGGCGTTTCGATTTCTCCGCCGTAACAGCCGATGTCCGAATAGCCCATGTCGTCTGACATGATGACGATGATGTTTGGGCGTTCGGCTGCTTCGGAAAGCTGTGAGGTCGCCGATACAAACATCGCGGCGCAGAAGCCGGAAGAAACCAACAGAAAGCTGAAGGGAGAATGGAATCTCATGATGAGTGATGTCCTGGTTAAACGCCGGAAAGAGTTTGCTGACCCGTTTTAATGTGTGAGGGCGATCGTCGCGAGCATCGGCCCGTCATTGAACTGTTCGTTGGCAACGTGCGCCACTGGCTTTGCCAGTGATAATTTTGATCGATAGTGCCAGTGGTGGTTGCACTGGCAGAGCCAGTGGCACACGAGGATTTGCGACGGGAACAGAATTCGATCGACCGTCGATCGAATTCCGTCAACGAAAAACGGGCGGCTGAAGTTTCCTTCGGCCGCCCGTTGTCAGAAAATCTTAATTGCTGAAACTAAGCCTTCGGCTGCCAGTTGAGTGCCGGGACGGTCGCAAAACCTTCACGGTAGACTCGGTGCAGCAGTTTGTCGGTTTCGACATCGCCACAAGTGAACTTCTCAGCGTCCCAGTTGACGGGTTTGCCAGAGCGAAGTGCGACGTTCCCAAACAGGATGGTGTGGGTCAGTCGCGACGCGTAGTTGAAGTTCGACATCGCAGCCGGGCCGCCGGAGCACGCGATGGCGTACTCTTTGAAGTGGCCAGGTGAGCGAGGCAGAGTCGGCTCGGGCGGCGTGATCGGATCGCCTTTTACAGTCAGCGTCATGCCGAGCTTTCGCTTCTGATTCTTCTCATCCCGAAGACCGGACGTGATGTAAACCGGCTCGGCTGTGCCCGTTTTGAAGAGAGCGAACTCGGCACCATAATCGTCTGGCGAAATAAGAGTTAGCTCAGAACCTTCGATGATCGAGCCGCTGGAAGCGAACTTGCCGCCAGGCAGCAGGTCCTGTGATGGCAGGTTGCCACCGTCGTACCAGTGAAGGTTGACCGCGCCCCAGTTTCCTTCGCCGTCGCCACGTGGACGTTCGCCGAAGTTGAACTCGATCGTTGAGTTCGATGGGAACTGCTCGCCAATTTCTGTCGACTTAGCGGTGACGGTTTTGGCGTCAAACAGGTCACAGGCCATGACAGCCATGTTGGCTGTGTGGCAGGCCATGTCGCCGAGGGCTCCGGTGCCGAAGTCCAACCAGCCTCGCCATTTGAACGGCGTGTAAACCGAGTTGTAGGGACGTTCCGGAGCTGGTCCGAGGAACAGATCCCAGTGCAGCCCCTTCGGGATTTCTTCGGCAGCTTCCGGTCGGCCAGCACCTTGTGGCCAGACTGGTCGGTTCGTCCAGACGTGGACTTTCTTAATGTCACCGAGCATCCCAGCACGAACGATTTCAACGGCTTCGCGAAGTCCGTTGTTGGATGTTCCCTGGTTACCCATCTGCGTGGCGACGCCTTTTTCGTTCGCCATATCACGCATCAGCTTCGCTTCGTGGATCGACCAGGTCAGCGGCTTCTGAGTGAAGCAGTTCTTGCCCATGCTCATTGCCAGAAGGCTGGCCGGTGCGTGGCTGTGGTCGGGAGTCGATACCGTGACGGCGTCGATCTTGTCGCCCATCTCGGCGAGCATTTCTCGATAGTCGACGAACTTTTTAGCGTCCGGGTATCGAGCGGCAGCTTTCTCAAGTCGTTTTTCGTCGATGTCGCAGATGGCGACCATGTTTCCGTGGTTGCTGGCGTCGCGCGAGTCGCTCGAACCTTTGCCTTCAACGCCGATCGACGCGAAGTTGATCTTCTCAGATGTGTTTCGGCTTTGTGCGAATACGGGAGTGAGGTTGTGTCCGGTCCAGATTCCCGCGCCGATGGCAGCGGACGTCTGCATGAATGATCGACGAGTCGACTTGCGTGGCATAACGATGTTCCTTTTTCGATGAGGTGTATTTCGTCGGTAGGCCGAAGGTTGTTGCGAGTTTGGTTATGCATTCGGCGGGACGCAAAAACGGGTCGCGGATGATAGCAGTCTGTCGTGCCGCGCCCAACGAATCGGAGTTTACTCATCAAAGTGGACGAATGCTGGCCTCGCCGATTTGGCGTTTCACAACGTTAATTGCGATAGCCGGTGCTGGCAGGTACGCTGGCCCGTTCCCACCTTGTGTCTCCTGCTGACCTTACAGAGAGACGATCGGCCGCACCCGTCACTCGGTCTTCGCTGATCGTCGGAAAGCGTTCGACTGAGTCGAGCCCTGCGATGTTCTGTTTCGTCTCGCATCCTACTTTGATACGGATTTCTCGACCAATGAAAGCCACGGTAACGCTGACCCTGTTTGCGAGTCTGTTTCTTGTTTCCGGGTGCAAGCCGACGGCCGGCCCGGCTCCGGGCGGAGCACCTGCGGGCGGCGGTGCCGCAACCGCTCCCGAAGTGGCACCAGCTGACGATGCTGATTCACTGGCCGCGTTGAAGGAAAAGAACGTCAAGCTCGATGTCGGCAGCAGCGGCCACGTTGTACTGGCGGATTTCCGAAAGACAGAAACGACCGACGAAGATATCGCTTTGCTGAAAGGACTGCCGAAGGTTTCTCGAGTCATCGTCGAGGGGCCAAACTTCGGCGACGCTGGCATGGCACATCTGGCAGAGGTGCCTTCTTTTTCGGTACTCGATGCAGCCAGTACGGCGATCACCGACAAAGGCCTGGAGTCGCTTTCGAAAGTGGCGGGTCTGCGAGCGTTGGGACTTCGCCGAACCAGCGTGACCGATGCAGGACTCGCCCACCTCGTTGGTTTGAAAAGCCTGGTCGACATCGACCTTCGCTTCACGAACGTTTCGGATGAAGGCATCAAATCCCTCGCCGAGATTAAAAGTCTGAAAGCCGTCAAGCTGCAGGAGTGCCCTGGAGTTTCCGACGAAGGCATCAAGTTGCTCGGCACGTTGCCGAATCTTGAGAACGTCAACATCAGCAAGAATACGCGTCTGACGGAAGCTTCGCTGGAAGCATTGTCGAACTGCAAAAAGCTGAAGGTCTTGGAACTCGAAAACGACACCAACATCGAAGGCCCGGCTCTGAAGCACATCTCGGGCCTGACGAATCTGGAGAGACTCAACGTTCGATTCAACTTTGTGAAAGGCGACGCGCTGGCTCACATCGCCGGCCTCACGAAGATGAAGACGCTGCTGCTGCGAGAGACGGTTGTTAATAACGCCGGCCTCGATCATCTCGCCGGGATGAAGGATCTGGTCGAACTCGACGTGACAAACACGGTGGTTGACGACGCTGGCATCGAGAAGCTCTACGGCTTTCCAAACCTGACCATCCTTCGGCTCGAGCAGTGCAGTATTACTCCGGACGGCCTTGTGGCAATCGCCAAAATTTCCACGCTCAAAGAACTCGACCTGACCAACGTGTCCGACCTGACCGGAGAATCGTTGGAGCCACTAACGGCTCTTGAGAACTTGGAAGTGCTCGACCTCGACGAGAACTTCATGATCGACGGCAGCGCCGTCGATTTTCTGATCGAGTTGAAAAAGTTGAAGAAGCTGAAGATCGGAACGACCCTGCTGTCGAGCGACGACGCTGCTCTCGACGAACTGCGAGAGGCACTGCCGAATCTCGAAATTCAGGAATCGTTCTAGCAGTAGGTTGCGGCATTGCCCCGGCTATGAGCACCGTAGGCTGGGACGAGTCCCAGCAATGTTTTCAAGCTGGGTCAAGACCCAGCCTACTCATCTAATCTGGTGGGCGGTGCCCATTCGACAAGAAATCCCATCTCACTCAATCGGAGAACTGCCGTGACTGTATCGCGCCGTGAATTCATCGCCGCTCCGATTGTGGCTGGAGCCGTCGCCGCGACTGGATCGAGTCTCGCTGCCGAGGCAAAGTCGACGAAACCGCCGAAGTTTCGTTACTGCCTCAACACAAGCACGATTCGCGGGCAGCAGCTTGGGATTGTGAAGGAAGTCGAACTCGCCGCCAAAGCCGGCTACGACGGCATTGAGCCGTGGATTCGCGAACTGGAGGCTTACGTTAAAGACGGCGGCAGTCTGAAGGACCTCGGCAAACGCATTGCAGATCACGGGCTGCGAGTCGAAAGCGCGATTGGCTTTGCCAACTGGATCGTTGAGGACGATGCCAAACGAGCGGAAGGCCTCGAAACCGCGAAGCGCGACATGGACATGCTCAAGAAGATCGGCGGAACGCACATCGCCGCGCCGCCGGTTGGAGCACATCGAGGGTCGCCGAAGCTCGACCTGTTCAAAGTGGCCGAGCGTTACCGCGCGTTGCTCGAAGTCGGCGACCAGACGGGCATCATTCCGCAGGCTGAGGTCTGGGGTTTCTCAGACAATCTCTCGCGACTGGGCGAGACGATGTTCGCCGTGATCGAGTCCGGTCACAAAGACGCCTGCATCCTGCCGGACGTTTATCACATCTACAAAGGCGGTTCGGACTTCGCCGGCATGGCCGCCATCGCCGGCTCGAAGATTCACTGTTTCCACGTCAACGATTACCCGGCTGATCCGCCTCGCGACACGATTTCAGACAAAGATCGAGTCTACCCCGGAGACGGCGTCGCCCCATTGAACGACATCTTCCAAATGATCGCTGCCAACGGCTTTGCTGGTGTGCTGTCGCTGGAACTTTTCAACCCGGTCTACTGGGAGCAGGATGCCGAACAGGTCGTCAAAACCGGCCTGGTCAAAACCAAGGAAGCCGTCGCGAAGGCGTTTTCCTGAACCTGTCGTTGGATTCTCGTATCTGTCGTGACTCTTGATTCGGAATTTTCTCACGCGAAGGCGCTAAGCCGCGAAGAAAAGAAGTTATCTCTGCCTCTTTCCTTCGCGTCTTTGCGGCTTCGCGTGAACCCTTCAGCCTGGTGACAGTGACGTAGGCTGGGTCTTGACCCAGCACCTCGAAGAATTGTGTGGCGTATGAAGCTGGGTCGAGACCCAGCCTACCTGACTGACTATTGATTCGGAATTTTCTCATGCGAAGGCGCTAAGCCGCGAAGAAAAGAAGTTATCTCTGCCTCTTTCCTTCGCGTCTTTGCGGCTTCGCGTGAACTCTTCAGCCTGGTCACAGTGACGTCGGCTTTGAGCCCCAGCCAGCCTGATTCAAGAATTGAAGCGTGGAGTTTGCAGCGATGAAGTTTACGAAGATGCACGGGGCCGGGAACGATTACGTTTACGTGAACTGTTTCGAGCCGGTCGAACTCGGCGACGTGACAGAGTTGGCGATCGCGATCAGTGATCGCCATTTCGGCGTGGGCGGCGACGGGCTCGTGCTGATTTGCCCGTCGGAGAGGGCTGACGCTCGAATGGTCATGTACAACGCCGACGGCTCAGAAGCCGAAATGTGCGGCAACGCCGTTCGCTGCGTCGCGAAGTTTGTCTACGACCACGGCATCGTCGCCAAAGAAGAACTGACGATCGAAACCGGTCGCGGAGTTCTTGCTCTGCAATGTTCGGTAAGCGGCGGCAAGGTTGACCGAGTGCGCGTCAACATGGACCAGCCGATTCTGAAAAGCTCCGACATTCCCACAACGCTGGCTCGCGATCCGCCTGTCAAGGTGCCGCTTGAAGTCGGCGGCCGAACGCTTGAAGTGACCTGTGTTTCGATGGGCAATCCACACGCCGTCACTTTCGTCGACGAAGTGAATGACGACTGGGTATTGAACATCGGCCCGCAGGTCGAAGTCCACGAAGCCTTTCCTCGTAAGATCAACGCTGAGTTCATTCAGATCGTGTCACGTTCTGAAGTCATCATGCGAGTCTGGGAACGAGGCTCGGGCGAGACTCTGGCTTGCGGAACGGGAGCGTGCGCGTCGGTCGTTGCCGGAGTGCTGGCTGGAGTGCTCGATCGAAAAGTGCTGGTCCGACTGACCGGCGGCGACCTGGAAATCGAGTGGGCAGAAAGCGGCGAGGTCTACATGACCGGCCCGGCAGCAGAAGTCTTCTCGGGTGAGTGGCCAACGGTCGGCTGATCGGGATAATGAACCACGGAAATCACGGAAGAAGAGTACGGCATTGGTATTCCGTGTCTTTCCGTGAATTCCGTGGTCCATCTGTTTCCGGAGACAACTGAATGCCAGCGCCGCTGAGTCCTGAACAGGTCGAACTGTTCAACAAGGACGGTTACCTCTTCATCGACGGCTTTCTCGACGCCGAGGAAACATCGCTTCTACAGGAAGCCTGTCGCAAAGACGCGACGCTGCAGAGTCACGCGATGGCCGTTCGAGACTCCGCTGGCCGCAAGACGAATCTTTCGTTGTGGAACCATCCGGGCGACGACATTTACGGAACGATCGCTCGCTCCGAACGCATCGTCGACTCGACCGAGCAACTGCTGGGCGACGAGGTCTACCATTACCATTCCAAGCTGAGTGCTAAGCAGCCGAAGGTGGGCGGGGCCTGGGAATGGCATCAGGATTACGGCTACTGGTACAAGAACGGCTGCCTGTTTCCGGACATGCTGAGCGTCTTTATTGCCGTCGACCCATGCACGAAAGCAAACGGCTGCATGCAGGTGCTGGCTGGTTCGCACCGCATGGGCCGCATCGAGCACGGTTTCGAAGGCGAGCAAACCGGCGCACACCTGGAACGCGTCAACGAGGCCATGAAAGTTCTCGACCTGGTCTACTGCGAGATGTCAGCCGGCACGGCCTTGTTCTTCCACTCGAACCTGCTGCATTGTTCGGCTGCGAATCTGAGTGACGATCCACGCTGGGGTTTGATTTGTTGTTACAACACAAAGCACAACAACCCGTACGTCGAGCATCACCACCCGCAGTACACCCCGCTGGATAAACTGCCGGACTCAGCGATCAAGGAAGTCGGCGCGAGGCCGACGTCGGCGGCTCAGAAGTTTCTTGCGCAGGACGAAGACGACACTTCTCGACGTTTGGAGGTCGACGCGTGACTGGAAATTTTACTCTGACGCAAAGACGCGAAGACGCAGAGTTTCGCGAAGAGAACATCCAGAAGCAGGATGTCCTTCCATTTCTGTTCGCGCTGCGGATGAGTTCTGAGCTGATCGTTTCTGTCTTTGCGTACCTTTGCGTCTTCGCGGCTTTGCGTCAGACCCGTGAGCACAGCTATTCCGCTTCCGGACGATTTGCACTGGTCAGTTTCTGGTCGGTAGCTTGCGTGTTTGCACTGAGTTTTTGTAACGAAGCAAAGGCTGAACCATCCGGCAAGTCGGTCGGACGAAAGATTCGGTTCAGCACGGACGTTCGACCAATTCTCTCGGATCGATGTTTTCATTGTCACGGTCCAGACGAACAATCTCGTGAGGTGGAACTTCGGCTCGACATTGCTCCGGAATCTGGCGAGATCGTTGTTCCGGGAAAACCGGCGGACAGCGAACTCCTGCGACGCATCATGTCGACCGATCCCGACGAGCAGATGCCGCCGCCGGATCATGGAAAACCACTGAACGCGGATGAGATCTCGCTGATCAGACGCTGGATCGAAGGCGGTGGAAAATGGTCAGCACATTGGGCGTATGAGAAACCTGTTCGAACAACGGCTTCCGATGCTGGTCTCGACGAATCGTCGAACTGGATTGATCGGTTCATTGCTCAGCGACTTGCCGATGAATCACTGAAAATGTCTCCGGAAGCGGATCGAGTCACGCTGATCCGGCGAGTCTCGTTTGACCTGACCGGGTTGCCGCCGACTCCGGAAGATGTCGCCGCGTTTGTGAACGACAAGTCGGACGATGCCTGGGAGAAACTGGTCGACCGCCTGTTCGCTTCCGACGCTCACGGCGAGCGGATGGCGACTTACTGGCTCGATCTGGTTCGTTATGCAGACACGGTCGGCTACCACGGCGATCAGGATCACGCCATCTCGCCATACCGCGACTGGGTGATCGATGCGTTCATCGAGAACATGCCGTTCGATCGGTTTACCACGGAGCAACTGGCTGGCGACCTGATCGCAGACTCGGGAATCGATCAGAAGATTGCGTCCGGCTACAACCGACTCTTGCAGACCACTCACGAAGGCGGGCTTCAACCGAAGGAGTATCTTGCGATCTACGCGGCGGATCGAATTCGCAATCTGTCCGAAGTGTGGATGGGTGGCACTATGGGGTGCTGCCAGTGCCACAACCACAAATTCGACCCCTACACGATCAAAGACTTCTATTCGATTGGGGCGTTCTTTGCGGATCTGGACGAGGCGAAGCACTTCACGTCGGGCGGGAATTCGCTACCGACGAAACGGGAACCGGAACTGGTCGTGCTGACTCGGCGGGAGCGGCTGCGAATCGATGAACTGAAGCAGGAAATCGCCGGGATCAAAGTCGCGTCGCAGCACGTGGCCAATGGGAATGTCGATCAACCGTCAGTAGACGCCATGATTGAGAAACTCGAGAAAGAAGTTGAAGCGATCAGTAAGGGCGCGCGCCGGACGATGATTTCAGCGTCGATCGAGCCTCGCACAATGCGAGTGCTGCCTCGCGGCAACTGGCTCGACGACTCGGGCCCGATTGTCAACTCGGCGATTCCATCGTTTCTCGGGAAACTCGAAACCGGCGATCAACGAGCGACGCGGCTTGATCTCGCGAACTGGTTGACCGATGCTGAAAACGGCAACGGTTTGTTGACGGCTCGCGTGTTTGCGAACCGGTTCTGGTATCTGCTGTTTGGGAATGGCCTCGCGAGAAACCTCACTGACTTCGGTGGTCAGGGCGAACCGCCGAGCCATCCGGAACTGCTCGACAATCTGGCGATCGAATTTGTCGAAAGCGGCTGGAACGTCCGGCACATGCTCAAGCTGATCGCGATGAGCCGCACTTATCGGCAGTCGTCGTTCGTCAGCGAGGAACTGCACAAAGCGGATCCAGAGAATCGATTGTTCTCGCGGCAGTCCAGGTTTCGGCTGCCAGCCGAGGCGGTTCGCGATAATGCGTTGTTTGTCAGCGGTCTGCTTGTTCAGAAAGTGGGCGGCCCGAGCGTGAAGCCATACCAGCCAGCGGGCTACTACCGGCATCTGAACTTTCCGACGCGAAAATACGCTCAGCACAACGACGATCGACAATGGCGGCGAGGGTTGTACGTGCACTGGCAGCGGCAGTTTCTGCATCCGATGTTGAAAGCGTTTGACGCACCGCGGCGGGAAGAATGCACGGCTCAAAGGCCTCGGTCGAACACGCCGCTGGCATCACTGACTCTGCTCAACGACCCCACATTCGTTGAAGCCGCGCGAGCATTTGCTGCGAGAATCATGGACGGTGCAGGCGATGACAGAACTCGCCTGGACAAGGCGTTTCGATTGGCGGTTTCGCGCACGCCCGACGACTTTGAACGAAAGCTGGTCATGCAGCATCTGGCCGAATCACGCGCGCAGTATCGCGCAGACGAGACGGCCGCTCGGGCGCTGGTTTCAACAGGACTTGCTCCGGAATTCGAAGGGGGTTCAGTTGTGGAACACGCAGCCTGGACAACCGTCGCGCGGGCGATCCTGACACTCGGTGAAACGACCACTCGAAACTAGCGGCAGGAAATATTTTGGGTGGCACTGGTTGCTTGCAACCAGTGTCGCGCAGCGACAAGAGGAAATTCACCCGGGGTGTGAATGACCTCATGCGGCTTCGCCGCACAGGTTGCAAGCAACCTGTGTCACCCGCAGTTTGAAACCAGGCAGCGATCCCCTTTTGATTCTGGACATTGTTCAATGCTCGATCACACAGGCATTAATCGGCGTACTTTTCTGTCTGCCAACGGAGTTGGGCTGGGGGCGGCGGCTCTCGGAACGCTCATGGCGGAGGATACTTTTGCCGGTGAGAATCGTGGCGGACGTGAAAGTCTGTCTCACTTTGTCGGAAAAGCGAAACGCGTGATCTTCCTCTGCATGGCCGGAGGACCATCCCATCTTGAGACCTTCGATTATAAACCGAAGCTCGATGAGATGAACGGTCAGCCGATGCCGGAATCGTTCACGGCCGGGCAGCCGATTGCGCAGTTGCGTGGTAAACCGCTGAAGGTTCAGGGGCACCTGACCAAGTTTCGTAAGCACGGCGAAAGCGGGCAGCTGATCAGCGACTTTCTGCCCTGGCACGGAAAGATGGCCGACGACATCTGCATCATCCGGTCGATGGTTACGGAGCAGATCAATCATGATCCGGCGCACACGTTCATGAACACTGGCACGGGCATCAACGGCCGGCCTTCGATGGGAGCGTGGTTGAATTACGGCCTGGGCAGCGAGGCGGAAGACCTGCCGGGGTTCGTCGTGTTGACGAGTGTCGGTGGGCGGAACCCTCAACCGATCGCGTCGCGTCAATGGGGAGCAGGGTTTCTGCCGAGTCGGTTCCAGGGAGTTCAGTTCAACTCAAGCGGCGACCCGGTGAACTACGTCCGTAATCCGGCCGGAGTTTCAGCGTCTCAGCAGGGGCAGCTGGTCGACACGATCCAGCAGCTCGATCGGTATCGGAATGAGAAGCTGAGAGACCCGGAAGTTGCGACCAGGATTGCGGCCATGGAAATGGCGTTCCGCATGCAGACGTCCGTGCCGGAACTTGTCGATATGTCTGGCGAGACGAAAGAAACGCTCGACATGTACGGAGCGAAGCCGGGCGACGGTTCCTACGCTTCGAACTGTCTGCTCGCTCGACGACTGGCTGAAAGAGGCGTGCGATTTATCCATCTTTATCATCGAGGCTGGGACCACCACGGTGGCCTGGTTGAATACATGAATACCTGCTGCGGGTTGACTGACCGTCCGACCTGGGCGTTGCTGACTGATCTCAAGCAGCGAGGCATGCTCGAAGACACGCTGATCATCTGGGGCGGCGAGTTCGGCCGGACGCCGATGTTCCAGGGCAAGGGCGGGGCAGGGCGGGATCACCACATTAAAGGCTTCTCGATGTGGATGGCCGGCGGTGGAGTCAAAGGCGGAGTCTCTTACGGAGCGACCGACGAACTCGGGTACAACTCTGTCGAAGACGTCGTCCACGTTCGGGATCTGCACGCGACGATGCTGCATTGCGTCGGCATCGATGCACATCGTTTTTCAGTCAAACATCAGGGTCTGGACAGTCGTCTGACCGGCGTGGAGCCGGCTCGGGTGATTCGGCCAATCTTGAGCTGATCGGTTCAAATGGAACCTTCGGTGACATTCATGTGGGGAAACCGCGTTCCTCCACATAATTTGCGAAACCGCCGCGACTTTCGAGTGGTATCAGGGTTCAGTTGAGTAGGCTGGGCGTGCCCCAGCTTGAATCCTGCTGGGACACGTCCCAGCCTGCGGCACCAGCGTCAGCGATCAGGAAAGACACGCATGAAGACTCGACTTCTGCCATTGCTCGTGGTCGCGGCCGTCTTTGTGCTTTGCCAGTGGGCCGTTCAGCCTTCGGTTTCGCTGAATGCGACACCGACCGAATTGACGCAAGCTGATGCCGAGTTGCCCACTGTGGTCGCTCAAATTGACGGCCACTTCGAAGACTTATGGAAACGCCATGAGCTGACGCCGGCTCAACCCGCGGACGAACTTCTGCTGCTGCGGCGGCTGGCCCTTTCGCTCATGGGCACAATTCCGTCGCTGGAGGAAATCCGGCAGTTTGAACTCGACGATCAGCCGGAACGAATCGAGCGGTGGACTCAGCGATACCTCGACGATCCCAGGTTTGCGGACTACTTCGCCGAACGGCTGGCGCGGTGCTTCGTCGGCGTCGACGGCGGGCAGTTCATTGTCTTCCGCCGAGATCGGTTTGTCAGTTGGCTCAGCGACCAGCTCGAAGCTAACACGCCGTATGACCAGATCGTGCGACAGCTGATCGCTTCGAAGGGACTGTGGACGGGCGAGCCTCAGACCAACTTCATCACGGCGGCCGTCGCCAACCAGGATCTCGACGAGAACAAACTGGCGTCTCGATCAGTGCGAGCATTTCTCGGGCAGAGCATGGACTGTGCTCAGTGTCACGACCATCCGTTCGATGCAAACTGGAAGCAACATCATTTTGAAGGTGTGGCCGCTCAGTTTGGCCAGGTCGAGCAAAGCGGGCTCGGCGTCTACGACAAAGCCAGCAAGATGTACAAAGTCCAAGACCTCGCCGCTCTGGAAGAAGCCGAGGACGAGCCCGAAGAAATTCCGATGCGAGAAGTGACTGTGGCCGTCCCGTTTGGCAAAGAGTGGGTTCCGGCAGAAGGCACGACTCGTGAGAAATTCGCGCAGTGGATGACTCATCCTGAAAACCGGCGATTCGAAAGAGCGATCGCCAATCGCGTCTGGGGATTGATGTTCGGCCGCGCGCACATCACACCGGTTGACGACATGCCAAATCCGAGTGAAGTGGTAGCTGATCAAGACGTGCTTGATTTGTTGGGCAATGATTTTCGCGAGCACAACTACGATCTGAAGCGAATGATTACGACGATCGCCTCGCTGAAACCCTTCCGCCTGAAGAGCGTCGTCGAGGCTGGAAACGATTCGACGGCGGACGTCAGCTATGAAGAAAAAATCGCGTTGCTGGACGAGTCGTGGGGCCTGTTCCCGATGACTCGCCTGCGGCCCGAGCAGATTATTGGCTCGATGCTGCAGGCTTCGTCGATTCAAACGATCGACCAGAACTCGCACCTGTTTACGCGGTTTCGGCGTTTCACCAACGAACGGGACTTCGTCAACGAGTACGGCGACCTTGGCGATCAGGAACTGGTCGAGCAGACCGGCACGATCCCTCAGGCCTTGCTCAGAATGAACAGCAATATGACGCGGGGGGCCGTCGAGTCGGGTTTCATGTCGGCCTGCGGTCGCATCGCCAATCTCAGCACGACCAACGAAGAAGCTTTGGAAGCAGCGTACTTTGTGTGTCTGACGAGAAAACCTGCACCGGAAGAACGAAGCCACTTTCTCGAACGGTTGGGTGACCATACGGACGACCGTCGAAACCCGATCATCGAAGACATTTTCTGGACGCTGTTCAACTCGCCGGAGTTTTCGTGGAATCATTGACGCCGCGATGAGATTGACGCCGCATGAGTAGGTCATGACAAGCTCCGCGCCGGCATGACAATAGGGGCTAACGTGCTTTTGAAATGGTATGCCGGCGCTTCGCTTGTCATGCCCTACCGATACTGACAAGTCTCGACGCGATACTCCTCATTGTGAGCCTTATTATGACCAACGAAATCACACGTCGAACTGCATTGAAAGCGGCCGCTGGTCTGGGGCTGTCGTTTCTCGTGCCAGCTCTGGAAGCGAAGGCGGCGCAGGAGCGCGGCCCGAAGCGGCAGAAGTCTTTGATCGTGCTGTGGATGGCTGGCGGTCCAAGTCAGCTTGAGACGTGGGATCCGCACGCTGGCTCAGCGACTGGCGGCGAGGTCGGAGCAATCGACACTCGCATCAAGGGGCTTCAGATCGCGGATATGTATCCGCAAATGGCCGAGCAGATTCAGCACTTGAATGTCGTGCGTTCGCTGTTGTCGAAAGAGGGGGATCACGAACGCGGCACCTACTTCATGAAAACCGGCTATCGCCCGGACCCTGTGTTCAAGCATCCGGCAATGTCGGCAATCGTGTCGCACCAGCAACCGGCTGAGGGTTTGGAAATTCCGGCGCACGTTTCGCTCGGTGGTGGTCAGTGGCCGGCTCGCGGCGGTTACTTTGGAGCATCGTACGACGCTTTCAGAGTGTTCGACCCCGGACGACAGATCAACAACATGCGCCCGCTCGTCGGCGACGAACGTCAGGACCGGCGACTGAAGAGCCTCGATGTTGTGACTCAGGCGTTTGCTCGCGGGCGACGAATCCAGACGGAAAACACGCTGCACCAACTGACGGTTCAACGCGCGCTGAAGATGATGAGTTCCGAGCAGCTCAAAGCTCTCGAACTGGATGATGAGTCGGAGACCGTCAAGCAGGCTTATGGGAATAACCGTTTCGGCCGCGGGTGCCTTGTTGCTCGAAGACTCATCGAGACCGGCGTGCGTGCCGTCGAGGTGACGCTGAACGGCTGGGATACCCACGCTTCAAACCACGGCGGGCACCTGACACAGGCGAGGGAACTCGATCCTGCCTTTGCCACGCTCATTGCCGAGTTGAAAGAACGCGACCTGCTGGACTCAACCGTCGTACTTTGTATCGGTGAGTTCGGACGAACGCCGACAATCAACCCGGTGGGCGGTCGCGATCATTGGCCGAAGTGGTTCTCGTGCGTCGTTGGCGGAGGCGGGCTGACTGCCGGAAAGTTGATCGGCGAGACAGATCCGGACGGTAAGAAAGACGCCGACGATCCAATCGAAGTGAAGGATCTTTACGCCACCGTTCTTCAGACGCTGGGTGTCGACTATGCCGAAGAATTCATCACGCCAATCGGCCGACCGATCGCCTTCAGCGACGGAACGCCGATCGAACGACTGATGGCTTAATCCTTTTCCGTCGCCACTTCTCGAAGCGGCTTGCCAGTTCCGGAAATCGTCGCCAGGGACACTCGCGAGAATCGATATCGGCAGTCGTACGCGCCCAGGAAAAGTGAGTTTTTGTTGGGCGTTTCCCAGTAGTCGCCAAGGCTGAGCTGCTCGGGTTTGCCTTGCCAGTCGATGATCGTCCGGCCGTCGCAGCGAACGACGACTGAATCATTTCGGACAGTCACGATCACCTGAGACGGCCGATCTTTTCGCAGCAGATCAGCCATCAATGTGGTCACGCTGCTTCTAACGTTCTGGCCGTCAACGTTTTCCAACGCGCTGGCCGCCTTCTCCTGTTGGACGTTGTGGTTGATCAGCGTCAGGAAACGGCGGCCATTCAAAAGCTGGCCGAGGATCAAGCCGTTGGGCTCGTCGAGCGGCGTCGCGATGACAGTGAGTTCGTACTCGGCTGGCGGTTCGAACGGAATTTCAAGTCGAGCCCCAAATCGTTTCGGAGATTCCAGGCCACCGCTAACGACCTGCCACTCGCCAGCGACCGCGTCCTGTGTGGGATCGATCAGTGCCAGAAGATCGATCGATTCTTGCGGTTGAGCCGTCGTCGCAGCTTTGCTGGCGAGTTCTGTCACGCTGCGTCGAGGACGAAGAAATCCGGATGTCGACTCACGGACCTGGAAGTAACCCCACAGTTCAACGGTTTCACCGGTCTTGAGTGTGGTGTCGACGCGATAGCTGACCGGCGTCTCTCGATCAAAGCTTCCGACCGAGATTGTTTTGGGGGCTGAAGCATCCTCGGCAGATGGACTGACTTCGGATGTGAGAACCCACGGGCCTTCGATTTCTGTCTGAACCCGGCAGCGGATCGATGAAACGTGAGCGTTCTTCGGCCAGTTGAATTGAAGGCTTACCGGCTCATTCGGCTTTGGTGCCAGCGGAGTTGGAATGGCCGCGAACGATGAGAACAGATCCGCAGATCGATCGAACTTTTCTTCAGGCTGCTTCCATCCGAGACGCGTCTTCTGAGTTTCGTCGACTGACGATTCGCTGAGCCAGCCTCGGTACTGCGCGAGGCTCATGACCGAACTGTTCTGCGGTTCGGGATGCGGCAGACCAATTGGGTGACCAACTCCCTCGTGATAGATCACGCAGTCCGTCCCCGAATACGGAACCCGCCACCCGTCGGCACTGACCAGTCCCCAGCCGACTCCGCGATCGGCCAGGTAGGTTGCTCGTGAGCCGCCTGACCTTGCTCCCGGGAAATGGCGGCCGTTGATGATCTGTCCTTCAAACTGCAACTCGCCATCGCTTGGGCTGACTCGAAAGAAATCGTCGAGCGGTCGCCAGTTGATCTCGCTCAGCACCAGCAGGATCGGAAAAGCGGCGTTCTCTTCACGTCCGAACTGCAGTTCCTGATCGACTTCTCGCAGTGTCTGAAAGAAGATGAAGTTTGGATCTCCTGCACGCAGTTGCTCTGTGGTTCGAGCAGACGTGATTGGCTGGCCCAGAACTTTCGCCTGCAAGGTCGACTGGCCGTCGAACTCACGAGCGTGAAACTTTTCGATGCGCTTCGCGAAGTAGCTGACTCGGTCATGCCAGTCGGGCAGTGGATGCCGGTCCTTCGGAACGAAGTAAGCAACGGTGACTTCGATCTTCGAGATATCGTGCCGGCCATCCCACGTCCTGACCTCGGCAGCTTCCGCGGCCTTCACTGGCATGAGCAGGGATGCTGCCAGCGCAATGGTCGAAACGAATACTGCGCGTGCTAACGATTGGCCAGTCATTGATTACCTTGCCAGTTTCTGGCGACCTGAGGTCGAGGACGTTGCGGCACTTTCCTGCGTTCAACAAAAAAGGCCGCTTCCCACTTCAGGAAACGGCCTTCGTAATCCATCCGGCAGCCAGAGCCACCGTCTTGTCACTTATTCTTTGGTGCCTGGCAGTTTGCCAGCATCGAGAAGCGACTGGAAAGTTTCGCCAGCGGCGTTCTTTTCTTTGCCTGCTTTGTCGAGAGCTTCGCCAATTTTAGTGGCGTCCTTCTCGTTCTTAGCGACGCTCTTGCCGAGAGCCTTGCCGTAGTCGTTGCGGTCTTTCTTGCTCTTGCCAGGATGGCAAACGCCGCAATCGACCTTGTTGTTCTCAACGACCTTGGGGTACTTCGTCTTGAATTCTTTCAAGTAGCCCGGTCGCGCATCCGCACCGCCTGTGAAAGCAGAAGCCAGCATCAGACCAGCGACTGCAACAGCAATCAACTTACGCATTGAGAAATTCCTCCAGTGTTCGAACCTGAAATTTTTTCGAAGGTGAGCCGTCTGCCTGTAGAAAAGACCCCGGTCACAGACAGCTTTACTCGTACGTTTGAGTACTCTTAGGTGTTTGCCTTCGAATGGGGGATCGCCATTAGAATCAGGGGTTTCTTATGTGTCAACTGACCGAATGGGGACCTTAGAGAATCCATGCGTGCCGATGTCTCATCCAATTGGGACTTGGATGTCGAACTCGACTTTTCGGCGTATAGTCCGGGGCAGTCTGATTCCGGACCGGTAGGTGAGAGGTCGTGTTCACATTTCACGCTGACGCAAATGCGACAAGTTGATCTCGGTGCAGTGGTTTTTGCAAAACTCAAGCAATAGCATCGACTTCAGAGTTGCAGTGGTGATGCGGGTGCGAACAAAATATCGCCACGGTTTGTCACAAGAACGTTCGAAGTTGTCGAAAAAAGCTCAGAGTTTCAACCGTTCCCGCCCGGGCCAGTCGCCCGATCCCAATCCTGCCTCCCGATAAAGTTGTTTCGATCGTAGTCAGATATTCTGATGAACGCACGATTCTTCTAGACACAGGCTCAGATATGTTACTTTTGATTATTCGGATCCTGTACGCCGTGATCTGTGCAGGGGCCATCGCTGCTTACCTTGGCACCGACCAGATTTCGCTGCCGATTTTCGTCCAACAGCACGGCATGGCGACCTTCTTCGGCATGCTGTTGATCAGTCAGTCAGTCACGGTCATCGACATTCTGATTAAACGAAAACGAATCGAGCTGATTTCAGCGATCTACTTTGGCCTCTTGATCGGTGTCCTGCTCAGCTTTCTACTGATGCTCGCAATCAATCCTTTTCTCAAGTCTCAGCGCGCTGAAGACTGGCAGCCGATTATCGGCGCCCTGTCGACGCTGATCCTTTCGTACATGAGCACCTCGTTCCTGCTGCAAACCAAGGATGACTTCCGGTTTGTCATTCCGTACGTCGAGTTTGCTCGCGAGCTGAAGGGCGGTCGGCCGCTGATTCTCGACAGTAGCGCGCTGATCGATGGGCGGATTTCTGACGTCGTTGAAACTCGGATCATTGATACACAAATGGTGGTGCCGAGTTTTGTGCTCAAAGAAGTGCAGGACATCGCTGACAGCAGCGACAAGACCCGCCGGACCCGCGGCCGCCGAGGGCTGGACGTGCTCAGCAAGCTACAGTCGATTCCGCACGCCGACATTGAAGTTCGAGACGCTGACGATCGAGACAATGTCAAAGGCAAGGGAGTCGATCAGAAGCTGGTTTCTCTGGCAAAGTTGATCGGTGCAGGAATCGTCACAAACGATTTCAACCTGAATAAGGTGGCCAGTGTGCAGGGCGTCGACGTCATCAATCTGAACGACGTCGCGTCGGCTTTGCGGCCGAGGTATCTGCCGGGCGACACGCTTGCGTTGAAAATTCAACGAGAAGGCGAGTCTCAAGGTCAGGGAGTCGGATACTTGGACGACGGGACAATGGTCGTTTGCGAGCAGGCTCAAGGTTTGATCGGCACCGACATCGAAGCCACGGTGACCAGCGTCCTGCAAAGCAGTGCCGGCCGGATGATCTTTGCACGCCCTGCCGGTGTTGAGCCAGCCGGCGGCACGGGTGATTACCGAGCGCGGCACAAGTAGAAGAAGTTGCCCAGAGGCTGCTCGTTTCCTCGCCGATCCTGCGCAGGGTTTCTGTCTGCGCGGAGCTGATTTGCGAATATCTCGATTGTCTGCACGCGGCGTTGTCAGATTGAGTGCGCGGCGGTCAATACGATCGGCTTTAGCTCAATCTGTCAGCAGGCGAGATTGTTGCCCGGATTTATTAGTCCTTACTGAGAAACAGCTTACGATCTAATTGAAATTTGTCGGTGCTTTTTGGCATCATGGATGCATCAAAGAATCATTCAGTTGGCAGGGACGAATGGATGCGGCCGGCCAGTTTCAATCAGACACTTCCATCCCGCCAGAGAGATGACTCTCAATTCAAAAGCGAAGATGGAACGGTCAGTGGCAGTTCGCCGCCTGGCCGAATGGGAATCTTGGTTTTAGGAGAAGAGCTATGAAACGTCGAATCGCACTGGGAGCCGTTGTTGCCGCCGTCGCCCTGATGGGATCAATGGATTCAGCAAAAGCTGACCACTGCCCGACCTATTCGCAAAGCTACGGTTATTCGTCAGGCAGCTATTACCAGCCGAGCTACAACTACGGATACAGCAACAGCTATTACCAGCCGAGTTACAACTACGGCTACGGGCAAAGCAGCTACTACCGTCCGAGCTACGGCCACTCGTACTCGCGGCCCGGTTTGAGCATCAACTTCGGTTCTGGCCGCTCCGGTTTCAGCTTCGGTTCTGGCCGTTCCGGTTTCGGCCGCTCGAGCCACTACGGACATCGCCACTAAGCCCGTTGGCTTAGGCGATCAGAAATCGCTCACAATTCGACTAAGCCGGACAATTCGCAGTGAATTGTCCGGCTTATTTTTTGTTGCCGCCTTCAGGCTCGTCGGCCTGCGATGAGCTCACTTCTTCTTCGCGTGATGAGCCGATTGTCAGGGTTTCGAATTTTCCATCACGTTCCACTTTGAGTTCAATCGGGATCTGAGCGTTGATCAGCAAGGCTTCAAAGTCGGCTCGCGTGGCAAACGTTCTTCCGTTGAGGGATCGGATGCGGTGTTGAGGTCGCAGCTTTGCAGCCGTCGCGGAAGATTCGGCAGTGGTGTGGGTGATGATTGCCGACCCGGGTTCGGCGTCGTGCATGATCCATCGGAAGCCGAAGCGATCTGGGTTGCCTCTTAAAGTGACGGGCCTGTCGAGTTCAGATTCTGCTCTCCGAATCTTGAAGACCGTTTCGGTTGGAGCCGACATCACGAGCGATCGAAAGTCGTTCGATTCAGTGGTTGGTTCCTTGCCGACGGCGAGAACATCGTCGTCAACCTGAAGACCCGCGATGTGGGCCGGGCTTCCGGCTGCGATCGAAGTCAGGCGGATGGTTCCTTCCTTAGCCAGCGTTGCGTTGTAAGTAACTCCGAGACGCGATGGCTGATCCTGAATTGGCCGTTTAAAGCGTTGGGCAAAAGCCAGGGCAGCTTCCTTCGACCAGTCTCGAACGACGGGAAGAGAATCGGCATTCGCGGCGGCGATAGTGCATCGCAGCATGAATCGAGAGACCGTGCGAATTCCCTCCATGTTGAGCAGGTGGGTGTCGTCACTGGGGCGGTGGTAATCAGGATGCTTGCCTGTGTGCAGCATCAGGCTCGGAACGCGGCGTTCGAAGAAGGGCCAGTGATCACTCTCCGGCTTGTATGTGTACATGAAATGCAGATTCAGGCCGTCCGCATTCTGTTCACAAAGAAACTGCCGGCAGTCTGTCGCCGTTTGCCAGCCGGAAATCTCAAGCCCTTCGGGCCGCAGTCGACCAATCATGTCTGAATTCAGATGGAAACGGATCTTCGACAGCGAAACCGCCGGGTAATCGACAAAGTGCTTTGAACCGAGCAGCCCTTTCTCTTCTCCGTCCCAGAAGGCAATCAGGATCGAACGTTTCGGTTTCGTTTTGAGCGCCGCCAGCGCCTGCGAGACTTCCAGCACGCCGGCCGTGCCGCTGGCGTTGTCGTCAGCTCCGTTGTGGACAACGCCAAAGGGCCCTCGGCTGTTCGTTCGATTTCCAAATCCGACGTGATCGTAATGTCCGCCGACGAGGATGAATTCACGCTTGAGCTGCGGATCACTTCCCGGAATCACCGCGAGGATATTTCGGAAGTTCGGATGGAAGTAATGAAAGTATCCTTCGCCCATTGCGACGGGCGGTACGTTCGACTTTCTTAGTTGATCGACAATGTAAGCGCCGGCGGCATAGTTGCCCTGCATGCCCGATTCGCGTCCCTGCAGCGTGTCGCTCGCCAGAAATTCGATGTGCCGTTTCAACTGAGATTCCGTGATCGAGTCGGCGGCTGACGAAACAGCATCCGCGGATGATTCGGCGATGGATGACTGCACGTCGACCGGCGGCGACGACTGGTCGTCTGACTGGCCAGCGGCGTTTTTCGATGGGAACAAGCTGGCGAGGCACAGAAACAGTGCAAGGCTCGTCCTGCAAAAACTCCTTCGCGAAATCCGTTCCACGTGACGCTCAACTTTCTTTGACCATTCTGGGTTTCTGCGCAGGCTCTGAATTGCCGAAGGGCGCCTGCTTCCTGGCTGACTGTTTATGGGACGGGCAGTTTCGCTGCGCTGGCCGGTTTTGTAGAGAGCAGTT
The DNA here is from genome assembly GCA_937899075.1 of uncultured Planctomyces sp. Taxonomy (GTDB): domain Bacteria; phylum Planctomycetota; class Planctomycetia; order Planctomycetales; family Planctomycetaceae; genus JABMPE01. The sequence goes on from CALDJX010000445.1 coordinate 24,965, forward strand.
CAGATTGGCGATGCGAGTCCGGTTTGGCGGGAAATTCCGCCGTTCGCGGGACATCGACTGGGAGTTCCATCGCGAAGGCCGTTATGCTGAGCCGTTCCTGCTACCGCAGACTGCCCGAAATGTCGCCCGCCGTCTCGAATTTCCGGAGAGCCCGAGTGCCGGCCAACGCTTTTGATCCGACCTCGATGAGCCTTTTACAGCGTGCCCGATCGAATGATCAGGAAGCGTGGCACCAGATCGTGCATCTTTACGGGCCGCTCGTTCATAAGTGGTGCCGCCGGTCGAATCTCAAAGATGACGATCTTGCGGATGTCTTTCAGGAGACTTTCCGGTCGGTTTCGACGCATCTTAAAACGTTTTCGCCGGCCAAAGATGTGGGCTCGTTCCGTTCGTGGTTGAGAACGATTTGCCGGACAAAAGTGGCCGACCACTTTCGGAAATTGAATCAGCAACCGGCCGGGCAGGGCGGAACGGATGCCAATCGCCGGATGAGTGCAGTGGTTGATCCACTGGGCGACGATGATGACGAGGAAGCGGGCGAGGATCACGCTCTGCTCGTTCAGCGGGCGATGGATCTGATCAAACCGGAATTCAGCGAGCAGAACTGGGCGGCGTTTCTGCGAGTCGCCATCGAGGGCTGTTCTGCGGTGGAAGTTGCGGAGTCGATTAATGTGAACGCGCAGGTCGTTCGGCAGGCCAATTATCGAATTCGTCGTCGATTGCGGCTCGTCCTGCAGGATCTCATCGAATAAACCGGGGGTTCGATGTCGATAATCTGTTCAGGTTTTTGCGGCGAACATCTGACGTGGTATCGTGGTAAGCTGTTTATAAGCTTAGTCTTAATCACTGATCAGGCTGATCTGGCCGTGGGTGGTGGTTGGCAACAAAGAATCAGTTGCCGGATTTCTTCAGGTAAATCGTGATTTCGTGTGGGGCAGCTCATGGCTGATTCTCAGGATGGCTACGGAGACGACGCGTTCGACTCGATCATCTATGAGTACGCGCCGGCCAGCTTCGACTTCGAAGAGATTATCGATCTTGAGGTCGCTGACGACGACGACGATCTTCGGTCCGATGTCAGCCGCGGGAGTGTCGCCGGAACCGTTGTGAGCGTGATTGCTCACGTCTGGCTGCTGATGAATCTCGCCCAGATGGCCATCGAAGAAGAGTCGCACTGGTACGAGCCGCCGATCGATTCGCGGATGGTCGAGCAGAAGGATGAAGAGGAAGAGCTTGAGACCGTTGACTACACGCTCGCGAATCCTGACGACCGGGAACTTGAGGTCAAAGAGGTCATCAACGCGGCGAGCATCGGTCTGGCTCTGGCTGATAAACCAAAGAAGGAAGTCGAGCCTCGGCCAGTCGACGAGTTGATTCCGCAGCTTCGCGAGCAGCGGATTTACGACGTCCCTGAAGGAACCCAGATCGACGAAAATATCGTCGTCAACGGGACAAACGGCGAGGCGATGATTCAGCTCGAATCGGCACTCGACCGTGTCACCTGGGAGGTTGCTAAGAATCTTCAGGAGAAGCGGGTTCTGCTCGTCTGGATGCTCGACGGCTCGGGCAGCATCGCCAAACAGAAAGAGATCATCGCCAAGAGACTGCGGCGAGTTTACGGAGAACTCGACGCGCTGCAGAAGACCGACCAGATCCCGCGGCACGAGATCCCGCTGCTGAGTGCCGTTGTTTCGTTCGGTGCTCAGACAAAGTTTCTCACCGAGAATCCAACGGAGAAGTTTGAGACGATTCTCAGCGCGATTCAGAATTCGCCTGTTGACCCTTCCGGCCGCGAGAACATCTTCACGGCGGTGAAGCAGGTGCTGACCGTCTGGGGACGCTTCCGAGTTCAACAGCATCGGCGAATTATGCTCGTCGCTGTCACTGACGAAGCCGGTGACGACTTTGCCGACGAGCTTGAGCCAGCGATTGCGTTGTGCCAGCGGAACGGTGCCAAGGCATACGTGATTGGCCCTTCGGCCGTGTTCGGACGTCGCAAAGGTTTTGTGCCTTACCGGGCGCCGGAAAACGGAAAGACGTACCAGCTGCCGATCGACCTTGGACCTGAATCCGCCGTCATCGAGGTCGTGGATCTTCCGTTCTGGTACTCAGGAAATCAGTACACGTATCTGTCGTCGGGGTACGCTCCCTACGCGTTGGCGAGACTGGTGCATGAGACCGGCGGCGTTTACTTCATGACAAACACGACGACGATGAGCGGGCTGACTCCGCTCGGAGTTTTCGATTCGGCATCGCTCAAACCGTTCACCCCTGACTACAGCTTCGGGTCACCGAAAGAGTACCAGCGCGACCTGATGAAGCATCCGCTTCGAGTGGCCGTGGTCAAGGCTGCGTTTCTCAGTCGGGAGTACAAAGCCAACGGAACACCGGGTCTGGACTTCAGAGTGAATCCCGGCAACTTTCGACAGGTGGCCAGCAACGCTCAGAAAACTGTCGCGGTCAGCCAATTGGCGATCGACACAATCCTGCAGGGAGCATTTCCTGACGGAATCGAAGAAGGGCTTGCTCTGGAGCCATCGTCGCGCTGGCGAGTCAACTTCGCGCTGACGTACGGTCGGCTGCTGGCTCAGAAGGTTCGCAGCATGGAGTACAACTTTGCGTTCGCGGCGATGAAGACAAATCTCAGCAATGAGGATGTCCGCACGAAGTCGAACCATTGGATCGTTAGGCCAGACACTAAAATTAACTACGCGGGCAACTATCGCCGAGTCGCCGAAACATCGCGAAATCTGCTGGAGCTGGTCGTCGAAGAAGCCCCCGGAACTCCGTGGGCCGTGCTGGCTCAACGCGAGTTGAAAGACGGCTTCGGGATCAAGATTCAGCAGCGTTTCATTCAGCCGCCTCCGCCGCCGAAGCCTGGCGCAAAGAAGCCTGCTCCGAAGAAGAAGGTCCTCTTTCTGCCGGAGCAGAAGAAACAGGCTCCGAAGAAGCCGGCCCCACCACCGAAGCCGCCCGTCCTTCCGAATCTGTAGGATGATCGTCTCACAGGGCTGGACTTGTTGGTTCACGCCGTTGTCGGGCGATGGAGGCATTTGCCGCTGATGGCTGCGAGTTTTACCTCAACCCTCGGAATCATGACCGTTACAACCGGTCATGGCTCAATCTGGCGGAGGGCTCAGATCGATACTCGGAATGTGAATTGCTGGACTGCGTCCGTTCTTCATCGCCCGTGTTTGACATCAAGAATTGAAGGATTCAAG
>CALDJX010000446.1 GCA_937899075.1 uncultured Planctomyces sp.
GTTCGACGGATTGTCTCGACGCGATGCCGGGCTGTTGGCCGTAATGACTCGTCCGAAACAAACTCCCAGATAGCCCGAGACGGCCGGCATTCCGAATGTCCGCACGGCGAAGTCGTCTTCGTTCGGAAAGACTTCAACCGTGATTCGATCTTTCAGCTCCAGCCCGTACTTCGAGCCGAGCGTTTGCCTGGCTCGGTGCAGCAGCGCGAGCACTTCGGTGCCGTAAAGTTTTGACTCGACCGTTTCCATTCTCAGTGTGAAAGCGTCGTCCTGCAGCGTTGTGAACTTTCCCAGCTCGTCGTGAAGTTCGAGTAGGTTGTACGTCGCGACGTTGTAGCTGTCCGAGTCGTACGCTGCGTGAGCGACTTTCCAGCCCTCCGCTTCCTCGCCCAGTCGCAACAGGTCGTCGGCGAGTTGCCGCTGAGCCGGCGCGAAGTTCGACTTCAACGCGAGTGCCTTACGCTGGTAAGCCGCTCCCTCACGGAAACGGTAATGCTGAGAAAGCTTGCGGCCGATCAGATGGTCAATGCGAGGGTTCGCCGTCCAGCGTGCGAGTGCTTTGTCTCGAAAGAGGACTTCACCTCGCAGATCGTTGGTCAGGTGAGCGATCACTGCGCGGTAAGCAAAAGCTTCGGGTTCCAGAGAATCGATCGCGTGGATCCGGTCGAGTAACTCGATCGCCGCATCGTACTGCTCGGCGTCAACCAGACCGTCGACCATGTAGAGAAGACTCGGAATATGGTTCGGGTTTTGTTTCAAAGCCGCTTCGATACCGACCGCCGCCGCCTGCCGATCCGTCGACGCGATTGCTCGTGCGAGTCCCGATGTGAAATCCGGATCGTTCGGGAACAGCTCCAGAGCGGCTCTGAAATTGTCCGCCGCCAGCGAGTCGTCGCTTTTGTTAAGTGCGAGGTTTCCGATGGCCAGCCAGGGTTCGCGGCTGGTTCGACTGCGGAGTTTGGCTTTTTCGAAACGCTCGTCCAGAATCTCTCGCGCGTCGCGGCCGTCGAGTTCGTCGATCTGGCCGAGGATGACGAGTTCTTCCGCGTCGGTGTATCGCCAGGAAAACTGCTTTGCGAGCGTCCGGATTTCCGTCAGCAAAGCCTCGGCAAGTTCTGCCCGGCCACTTCGCAGCGCCGCGTCGCGCGCCAGCCAGCGCAGCCGAATGCTCCAGGAATATCGACGCAGCCCGTTGGCAACGGTCATTAAAGAGGTGTCGAACTGTCCGATCGCCGCTTCCGCCTGAGCTTTGATGAGCGGCCAGGATTCGCCGTATCGGTTCTTCGTGATGGCTTCGTGCGTCGCCAGCACGCATGCCTGGTAGTCGCCTTTGATGAGCATCTCGCGGCACTCGGCCAGTTCCGCGGCCTGAGTCGTTTGCAACGATAGAACCGAAGTCGCGACGAAGATGGCGAGCGCCGCAGCGAAACCGGAACGGGTCACTCGTCTGACAAATCCTGGCGAGCGAGGCGCGACCGCATCCGGCGAGGACGGTTGAGTCTGCCGGTGACGCGGAAATTGCTGCCTGTCCGCAGGTGCGGCCATGAACGACCTTCCGTGGCCAATCGCGAACCGCAACCGTTCGTTGTTTAGACAACGAACCCGCAATTCCGGTGGGCTGAAGACTGTTTCAAAGGAGTGCATTCGGCAGGCCGAAGCTGGAAGACGTTAACGAATTAAAAACGCATCGACAACACGTCATGCGACCAGACAGCCTACCAGAGTCGGTGGGGCAGCAAGGAGTCTGTCTTCGGATCTGAGAAAAATCTGAATTTGTCACAGATTCCTGTACGGAATCTCTGACGGATTCCCACTGTTATTCATGAGGCGTTGAAAAGCCTGCTTCGGGTTACCAATTTTCAACGACTTGTCAATTCACGGAAGCTGTTTGAATTTTGCGGATGCGGAGCTGGAATTATGCGACTCACACTTCGAACCCTGCTGGCGTACCTCGACGATCTTCTCGAGCCGAGTCAGGCTCGTGAAATCGGTGAAAAGATCAGCGAGAGCGGCTATGCGTCGGCACTTGTCGACCGTATTCGAGAAGTCATGCGGCGGCGGCGGCTGACCGCTCCGGATCCGAAAAGCCCAAACAGCGGCCTGGATACAAATTCGATCGCGGAATACCTCGACAACACGCTTGAGCCCAGCGCGGTGGCTGATGTCGAGAAAGTGTGCCTCGATTCCGACGTGCACCTGGCCGAAGTCGCAGCCAGCCATCAGATTCTGACGCTGGTTCTGGGTGAGCCGGTTGACGTGCCGACCAGAACTCGCGAGCGGATGTACGCACTTGGGCCGACGACGAAGCCAGCCGGATCGAATGCGCTCGTTGACAAAAAAGGTGGTTCAAAAACGGACTCTGATTCGAGTGTCTCGACCTCGATTCGGCCGTCGTCCAACGGAAAACAAACTTCGGACGACACGTTCACGTCGACGATTCCGGACTACTTAAGGCCAGTTCCGCTCTGGCGGCGAATGGCGCCTGTAGCCGTCGGAGTCCTCGTCGGAGGAATCTGGCTGAGCGTTGTCTATTTCGATCCATCGATTCCGTTGGGAAACTCATCCGACACTGGCAACACCGTTGCCCAAATTGATCCCGGAACTGATCTGGTAATCCCGCCACAGGATTCGATCGCCAACGATCCCGATGCCAAAGCGACGACTGACACAACGCATCGGCCGAATCCTGGTCAGCAGGCCGAACCCGAAGTCGTCGCTAACAAACCACCGCGTGACATCACTCAATTAGACGGCTTTGACCCCGGCACTCAACCAGCGACTGCGGTTGCGACGCTTCCAATGCCGGCGGTTCCGGCGCCGCAACCCGGCACGGAACTCGCCAGCACGACTCCGCCGCCACCGACGCCGGCACTGCCTGAACCGTCGCCGCCTGCCGTCGGAACGTCGGTGGCCGCCGTGACAAGTCCCGCCAGCGTTGGTTCTTCGGTCAGCGCTCCGTCGACCACTGTCGCCTTGACAACTCCGGCAGCGATCCCGGGCACCGCTTCACCGCCGGAAACTGTTGTGACACCGACCGTGCCTGCACCCGAGTTGCTTTACACCTCCCGTGAAGGAGTTCTCGCGAGAAAGACCGACGAAGGCTGGCTGACGATGCCGCGTCGAACGGCCATCCGAGTCGGCGATCGGATCGCGTCTTTGGAGCCGTTCTCAGCGGTGCTCGAAATCAGTTCGCTGGATCTGCTGATCGAACTCAAAGGCGAATCGGTGATCGAGTATCTCGGAGCAACGGAAGACGAGCAGGTTTCGTTTCAGCTTCTATCGGGACGAATCAGCTTGCAACGACGATCGCCCGACTCAAAGACCGAACCGGTAGTGGTCGGCCTTCGCCTGCTCGATGAGCCGTGCCGAGTCACCATCCAATCACAGACCGCATTGTGCGGAGCAGAACTGACCATGGCCGAGGCCAACGCCTACGAAAAAGAACTCGGCGAGGATCGATACACGGGGGGCTTGTTCGTCGTGAATGGCCGAGTCAAATTTGTCGGCAAACTGGCCGGCGACGTTGCACTGACGGGGCCATCCTGGTTTCCGCTCACTCCGGTCGATCGGCGAGCGATGGCGGAAAGCGGCGAACAACCGCCGTTGTTAACAGTCCCCGAATGGCTCGATGCCAGTGGCTCGCGAATCTCGTCAACGCAGCGGCGATACGCCAGTCGCTTCGAGAATGAAATCGACGAAGAGCAACCGCTGATGGATAGCATCCCGTCGATTGTGAAGTCAAACATTCCGGCAATCTCAGAACTCGCCGTTAAGACGATGGTGACCACCGAAATGTACGACAAGCTGGTCCAGGTTCTGGCTGAAGCCGAATTTCTCGAAGCGAGAAACGCCGCCCTTGCCGGTTTGCGACGATGGCTTCCTGCGGCTCCAGAAAATCGCGAGACTCTGCGAGCCGCTTTGCAGCAACGCTTCCCGCCGGATCAAGTCGACACGCTGTACCGACTTCTTTGGGGTTACAACGAAGACGACGCTCGCAACCCCGCGACGTCCCGACTACTTGTTGACTGGCTGGGTCACGAAAATCTGGTCATTCGGCAACTGGCGTTCGACCATGTTTATCGATTGACCGGCCAGCGCTACGACTATCGGCCGATCAACCCGGCCAACCAGCGAAAGGTCGCCGTCGATCGATGGTACGCGCACCTCGAACGGAACGACGGAAAGCTGCTGGAGTAACAGCACCGCCGGCTATCGAGGATCTTTCGCGCCAGCCAGTTTGTGAATGGTTTTCCATTCTTCTTCGGCGACCGGCGTGATCGACAGTCGCGAGCCCTTCTGCATGACAGCCATGCCTAACGCAACGTCATCCAGTTTGAGATCGTCGCGTGTGACCGGCGTTTCGAACTTCTGGATGATTTCGACATCGACCATGAACCAGGTGGGGTTGTCCGGATCGCTTTTCGGATCGTAATGCTTGTCTTTGGAGTCGAACGCGGTGTGGTCAGCGTAGCCAGGTTCGACCACTTTCGCCGTCCCGACGATGGCCATCGGCTTGGCGTTGCTATGGTAAAAGAAAACCCGATCGCCAACCTGAACGTCGTCACGCAGCATGTTGCGGACCTGGTAGTTTCGGACACCGTCCCAATGCGTCGACTTGTCTTTGACAAGATCATCGATCGAGTACGCGGTGGGCTCTGACTTGAACAACCAGTACTGCCGCTTTCGTTTCTTTGCCACGTGTAAGTGCTTTCGATCGAGTTGTCAGTTGCCTGTTGGGAATTGGATTTACGTAGGCCGACTCAAGCAAAACGCCGCTCCGGCACTGTTGACCGTCGGCAATGCCAACGTTATTCGATTGCCTTCGCGACTGGACCGAGCAAGGCGATCGCTGTACTGAAATAAATGATGACGCCTAACACGTCAACGAGTGCCGCAATCAGCGGGTTTGACATCAGCGCCGGATCCATGCCGAGTCTCTTAAAGAGGATCGGAAGAATCGCGCCGGCGGTCGTCCCCAGAATCACCATCATGAATACTGTGACCGAGACGACGACCGCTTCGGGCAGAGCAACCATGCAGATGGCGACGGCAAACGACAGAGTCATCAGTGCGGCGCCAAGCGTGAGTGCCATTCGCAGTTCGCGCATCACGATGAAGTATTTGTCGCGATCGTCCAACTCGGTGGTCGCCATTTCCCGAATGATCAGCGTTGCCGACTGCGACCCCGCGTTTCCGCCACTGGCGAGAACCAACGGAATAAACGCCGCCATCCAGACGTACGATCGCTGGAGATCTTCGTAACGCTGCATGACCCATGCGGTCAGGAACGCCGCCACCAGCAGAATCACCAGCCAGACTCCGCGTTTCTGAGCCAGCACAAAGAATGGCGTCGTCATGTAGCTTTCGTCGAGCGGCTGAATGGCGGCCTGCATCTGAGCGTCTTCGGTCGCTTCTTCTTCCAGCACGTCCAGCGCGTCGTCCAGCGTGACGATACCGACCAGTCGGTGGAGATTGTCAACCACCGGAATGGCGAGAAAGTCGAATCGAGCCAGCTCACGGGCGACGTATTCCTCGTCATCATCCACACGTACTGACATCACGTCTCGATGCATGATGTCAGCAAGAATCGCCGAACGTTTGGCCTGGATGAGTTCTCTCAACGAAACCATGCCGTCCAGTCGGCGAACTTCGTCGAGGATATAGATGTAGTAAATTGTCTCGCTGTCCGGAGCCTGAATTCGCAACTGATCCAGCGCTTCCGAAACAGTGATCTCTGCAGGTAAAGATGCGTACTCGGTCGTCATGATCGAGCCGGCGCTGCCGTCCGGGTAGGAGAGCAGTTTCCGAATGTCAGTCCGCTCAGCCTGAGCCATCAGCGGCAGCAGACTTTCAACGTGCTCTTCGTCCAGCAATTCCAGAACGTCGACACGATCGTCGGGCGCCATTTCTTCGATCAGTTTCGAAAGCCGTTTTCGATCGGCGACCTCGACGATGGCGATCTGCAATCGTGGATCAAAGAAGCCGAAGATCTCCGCCTGAAGTTCAGCCTCGCACGAAACGAGGACCCGCCAGAGTTCGGTTGGCTCCAGTTCGTCGATGACTTCCGCAACGACGGCAGGGTGTAGAGCTTCACAGAACGCGCGCAGACCGTCGTCGTCGTTCGCGTCGAGGGTCATGCGAAGATCGGGGAACAGCAGCGATCGATAAAACATTGGGGAGTCACCTCCGCGGATCTCGTTCAAAAACGGTCCGCTGGAGAAAGCGTATCGGAAGTCCGACCGCGCAGTGCTCGCCGGAATTGCGGCGGATGATACGGTTCACGGCCGCGCCGACACAGCGTCGCAGAATGAGTCTGCGAGAATTCACCACATTTCGTCATTCCCGCGAAGGCGGGAACCCAGAACACACGTGACAACTGGGTGCCCGCCCTGTTGTTTATGAATAAGTCGAGAATTCAAGATCGGCCCAACGGGCCAGCCCTTCGAAAGCCTCGGACGTAGTCCGGGGTACGATTTCGCACTCGGACCGAGCCCCAGCGGGGCGATCCTAACCTGTGAACATCAGCGAGTAGGGCCGCCCCGTTCGGGGCTTCGTTTTTTTTTATCATGACGACATTCCCAAGGCGATGCCTTGGGCTGTCATAGAGCTGGCCCGTTGGGCCGAAGACACCTGACCGACTTATGAATCAATAACTGCGAGCCCGCCCGCGAAGGTATGACGCAACTGGTTGCCCAGAAAGTCACGACACATTCCTACGCGGCGACTGCGGTATTGCCCTGCTGGCCCCAGTCGTGAGCGGCCACGGATTCCAGGACCATCTCAGCGACTTTCAGAGCTTCGAGAGCTTCCACTCCGCTGCAGGCCGGCTTTTTGCCATGTCGAACGCAGTCGACGAATTCTTCGAGTTCAGCGGTTAGTGCGTCGCCCCCGGCCACAGACGGTTTTTCGACGTCGATGAACCGGCCAAAGATGTCGGCTTTCAGTTGTTCAATGTCGGCTCCCGGCTCGCGGGCGAGTTCCAACGGCGACCGGCCGTATCGCAATGCTTCGCTCGGCGAGTAGCTGGTCACTTCGCGACTCTGAAGATCGACATTCACGCACCCCAACGCCGACCACACCTGCATGCCGCGTTTTGCTTCCGGGTTAACGCGACTGGCGGTCAGGTCGGCAATGGCACCGTTCTCAAAGAACAGCCTCGCGTTGACGATGTCTTCGTGATTACTGACGACGTTGATGCCAAACGCCTGAACGTGTTTGACCGGCGACCGAACCAGGTCAAGCACCAGGTCGATGTCGTGAATCAGCAGGTCGTGAACGACGCCGATGTCCGTTGAGCGAAACGGAAACGGGCTGACTCGCTCAGCGCGAATGTACTTCGGACTGCCGCACGCTTTTCGAGCGGCGACCATCGCGGGATTAAACCGCTCGATATGCCCGACCTGCAGAACTGCGCGGTTCGCTTCTGCAAGATCGACCAGACGCTGGCCGGCAGCGACGGACTCAGCCAATGGCTTTTCGACAAGCACCGGGATTCCGTTTTCGAGAAACTCGCCAGCGATGTCACCATGCAGCGTTGTCGGCACGACGATCGACGCCGCATCGATTTCGTCCATCATGTCGCGGCCGTTGGCCACCCATCGAGTGTTAAGCTGCTCGGCGATCGGCCGACCGATCTCTTCTCGTGGCTCGGCAACGGCGACAAGTTCGACGCCCGGCAGTCCGGAAACAATCCGAGCGTGATGTCTTCCCAAAGCGCCGACGCCAACAACCATTACTCGAAGATCGCTCATGATGAATTCTCGCTGCAGTAGGTCAGGCAGTGCCTGACGGAGTCTCTACTTCAGTATTTGTCGGATCAGAACACCGGCGATTGATACCGGAACTTCGTCAGGCACAGCCTGACCTACGACTTTACTACGCCGCTTTCGATTGTTTCCCGTCCGGTGGAACGTCGCGAACGGCTTCTCGGGCACGCCCTTGTTTCCCGGCACTTTGTTGCTCGATCGCGGTCAGCAGCGTGTTCAGTTCCAGCGGGATGATGCCTTCCAGTTCGTCGGTCAGAATCTTTCGAGCTTCGGCGATTCGTTTATGTTCTCGGAAAACGAGCCGGTGAGCGCGTTTGATTGTTCGAATCGTTGGCTCAGAAATTCCCGCTCGCCGCATCCCGATCAGGTTGATCGTTCGAACTTCCGGGTTGTCGCTGCCGCAAGCCAGCATGAACGGAGGGATGTCAGTCGGGACTCGGCAGCCACCGCTGATGAAGGCGAGTTTGCCGATCGTGGCGAAGTGATGAACGACGCTGTTTCCCGAAACGATCGCCCGGTCGTGGACATGAACGTGCCCGCCGAGCAGAACTCCGTTGACTAAAAATGTGTTGTTGAACACGTGGCAATTATGAGCAACATGCGCGTTGGCCATCAGCATGTTGCCGTTGCCGATGCGCGTCCAGTGGTCTTCCTTTTCGGCGCCGCGGCTGACGGTGACGCCTTCGCGAAAGAGGTTGTCATCGCCGATTTCGACTCCGGTGTCTGCGTCGGCTCTGAAGCTGACATCCTGAGGCTCGCCGCCGATGACACAGTTCGGCCAGAAGCGGTTTCGCTCACCGATGATGACCTTGCCCTGCACGACGACGTTGCTGTCGAGTTTCGTGCCGTTGCCGATCGTGACGTCGGGGCCAACGACGCAGAAGGGACCGATCTCGACATCGTCGCCAATTCGGGCGCACTGATGCACGTCTGACAAACGTGAAATTTGAGTTGGCATGGGGGACGTCCTTGTCCTGATGGGTGATCCGTTGTCTTGTCTGAGCAGCAGGGTATGTCAAGCGAAGCGCCGGCGTACCATTTCATACTCTTAGGCAACCTGAGATTTTATTTCGTGTTCGGCAGATGCGTCCTGCAACTGCCGCATGAGCTCATGGTTTGTCTGGTGGCCGGTTCGCCACGCGTTGAAGTAGCCCTGCACGTCGAAACCGGTCAAAGCGAAGTCGCCGATACAGTCCAGAATCTTGTGACGAGCGCATTCATCGGCGGCTTTAAGTTCGTTGTCCAAAACACCGTCGGCCGTAAACACCAGCAAATCTTTCGCCGTCGTTCTCGGGCCGTAGCCCAAAGCTTTCAGCGAAGCGATTTCGCTGTCGAGAATGAACGTCCGGGCGAAGCAGATTTCGTTGACGAACGATTCGGGCGTGACGTTGACCGTGTAGTCCTGCGCGGGGATCGGCGAGTCCGGCCCGTAGTCGAGCACGTAAGTAATCGTCAGTCCGTCGCGGCCGAACGGGCGGGCATCGATCATGCTGCCGTCTTCTGCCGTGACGTGGAGCGGCTTAGGAACTCGCAATTGGGGTTTCGGTGCCGATTGTTCTTCGAAATCCGCGATCAGCAATGCGTCGACGACGGCTTTGCACGATCCGTCGAAACCTGGCGTCTCGGGAGCGTTGATCTCGATCAGGCAATTGTCGACCTGAAGACCGGCCAGCGCGGACATGACGTGTTCGACCAGTTCGATCGTTGCTCCGTTGCCCGAAATTCCTGTTCGACGCTGACGCGGAACGAGGAACTCGTGAGTTGCCGGAACGCGTGGCTGGCCGTTGAGATCGACTCTCTGAAAGACGACGCCGTGGTTTTCCGGAGCCGGAAGAAACCGCAAGCTGACATCAGCTCCCGTCAGAAAGCCGACGCCTTCTGCCGAAGTTTCTTTGCGAATGGTTCGTTGATTTCTTAACGACATAAACGACTCCCGGCATGCCGTCTGCCGGCGAAAATGATGGGAGTTCAGATCGATGTTTCGGGTTGCCAGCAACGCTGACGGTTGAAAAATTCGGTCTGAATCAAGTTGTTGATAAACGCAGAAAACCGGGACTCCCTCGTGTGAGGAAGTCCCGGACAGAATTCATGGTCTGGAGAGATTTGTGGAATTTCTCCTGCTTGCCGAAGTCAACTCGGCAATGACCGAAGTCTCATACTTACTGACGAGCCGGGCCGGTTGCTGGCTTCGTTGCCGCACGCGGAACTGCGGGGTTCGTCGGCGTGTATCTACGATTCAGGTAGTCGATCACCGCGTCGGTGATGTCGTCCTGTGGCCGGTGATAAATCACCAGTTTGTTCAGGCCGTTGGCAAGACTCGAAGGATTCGTCTTGTCGAGTTCGGCACTGTTGAATCGCATGACCATTGAGAACTTAAAGTGCTCGGCGTACAGCTTGACGACACCCACAGAGTCGACGTAAATGTCCTGGAAGATTTCGGCTTCCTTGCGCTGATACTGGACGTTGGCAACTTTTCGTTTCGTCTCGAAGTCGGAACTGAGCTGAGCGAGATCTGTTTCGCGTTTAATGAACTCAGCACTGCCGGGTTTGAGAAGCTTCAGTTCTTCTTTGACCTTCTCGGCGTCGGCGGCAATCTTCTTCGCTTCAGCCAGAGCGACTTCCATTTCGGCCTTCAGCGAAGCCCGCATGTCTTCAAACTTGTTGTACTCTTTGAAGACGCGAGCCATGTCGACCAGACCGATTTTTACCGGTCCAGCCGGAGCTGCGGCGGCAGGCTGGGTCTGGCCCATGGCCGGTGCTGTCAGACCAATGCAACATGCAAGGGCGACGACTGATACAGTTTTCTTCACGGCTTATGCACTCCTTTGCCTTGCCGGACGCGCAGTGACGGATCGTCTGATCGATGCGACTGCAGAACGGGCTTCCATTCCTCGTTTAAAAGACGGTTCATCATTGAACCGATGCTTCACAAGTCGCGGTATTCTGCACATGTCCGGATCCGGGTCAATATGGATCGTGGACTGATCACGCGACTGAATCGGCAGGGCATGACAAGCGCAGCGCCGGCACGCCATTTTTATGATCGATGGCACGCCGGCGCTGCGTTTGTCAGGCCCTACGAAGGCTGATCTTCGTCAGACGCATTGTCTGGAAACTGGTTGTTCGGAAGCTCGGTGTGATCCCAGTAGCAGTCGAACGTCAGCCAGAAGGATCGTGCGTACCGGTGGAAAAACATCGGGAACAACAGAAACCAGGCGACCAGCGGCGGCACGACGTAGCTGTTTGGATATTCGAGTGCCACATGAAAGAAGATGTACGCCACGGTGAGCGACGCCGACGTCCACCCGTAGTTGATATAAGTCGAACCGAGAAAGTAGCCGGGTTCGCGTTCAAATTTGAAATCGCAGTGGCCGCAGCGTTCGTTCATTCGAACGAAGCTGGCGAAGAGCTTTCCTTTGCCGCACAAAGGACAACGCAACCGAAGAGCCCGTTTGTAACCAATTTCAAATGGGACGCGTGCCACGAGACTTCTCCGGATATCGAACTGTGCATCGGCATGTGCCGAGGAAACACCCGGGCAACTTGTCGATTAAGACCAGGTCGACGATCGCCGGGTTCGGAAATCTAACGCGTCTGAGAACGACGGAACATGCAGAGGCTCGGCGAGCGCAAACCCTGCCAGGCAACTGCCTCAGAATAGTGCTTCTCGCGACTGGCATGGTCGTCTGGTAGATTGACATTCGCGACATGACAGTCACGATTCCCGTCCCGAATCTGTCGAATCCGGCAGGCGGGCACGCATCCAGAGACACTTCCGTGAGGTATCGGGCATGGCTGACAACAAAAAGATGGCGGCAGACTGCTTTCGGCGTGGCACCGAAGCCATGCAGAAAGAGAACTGGGACTATGCCATCCAGATGTATCAGCAGTGCGTCAGAATGGTTCCTGACAATCTTCTGTTTCGGCAGACGTTGCGTGGTTGCGAGAAAAAGAAATACGGGAACAACAAGACCGGCGCCAAAATGACCGGCATGAAGCTGATGGGACCGCGTGGTCGTATTAAGAAAGGCCAGATCAAGAAAGAATGGAATCTTGTCGACCAGGCCTGTGAAGAAGGGCTGGCGATCAACCCTTGGGACTCACAACTGAATTCTGATCTCGGTGCCGCCTGTATTCATCGTGAATTCAAAGAGATCGCGGTCTTCGCGTACGAGTGCGCGGTCGAAGGTGACTCCAACAACAAAGAACTTCTGCAGAAACTCGCTGAGCTGTACGAAGCTCGTGGCGACTTCAACATCGCAGTCACCGTCTGGGAGCGAGTTTGTCGTGTCGACCCAAACGACGGCGCTGCCCGAATGCGTGCCAACCAGGCAGCGACGAAACAGGTAATCGAGAAAGGCGGATACGAAGGCGCCGATGACACGAAGGGAGTCATGGCAGCTCACGAAGTGGCCAAACGACTTAACATCAGCAAAGAGGGCGCGGCTGATGGCCCTGGTCAATCGGAAGAAGCAGATCTGCAACGCGCCATGCGCAAAGAGCCAGACAACAAAGATCATTACCAGCGACTTGGCGACTTCTACAAGCGAGCGGGCAAGTTCGACGAAGCCATTCAGATGTTCGAAAAGGCTGTCGAGCTTTCCGGCGGCGATGTGAACATCAAGGAGCAGGTCGAAGACGCCCACCTCGACAAGATGCGCAAGAACATCGACATCGGCAAGTCGAGGGTCGACGACTCCGAAGAAGGCGTCCAGCAGATCAAAGACCTGGAAAAGGAATTCCATCTGCGCGAAATGGAAATGCTCCGAGGTCGGGTTGATCGGTACCCAGGCGACTTGCGATACAAGTTTCGGCTGGCCGAAGGGTTCATGCTGCAAGGCAAATTTGCTGAATCAATTCCGCTGTTTCAGCAGGCCAGCCGCGACTCTCGGATGGAAGCGAAATGCCTCGCGTTTCTCGGGCGATGCTTTATTCAGGAAAAGAAGTACTCGCTGGCGAAGCGGCAGTTCGAAAAGGCTGCACCAAAGATCGACGTCCACGAGCAGGAAGAACTGTTTCTGGAAGTTCACTACTGGCTCGGCCGACTCTGTGAGAGTTCGAAGGATGTCGAGGCCGCAGAAGAGCATTACGGCGAAGTTCTGGCTGTTCAGTACGAATACCGCGACACCCTGAAACGGCTTGAAGAACTGCAAGGCGGTTAGATTGTCCCGTCGTGTGCTGCGTCTTTCGCACTGCTCCGCGACAATAGGTTCCGCGGGAATAAGAGTGCCGGGGCGCCGAGAAGCACTCTACGAATTTTCGACAAGCATTCACGAACTGAAGCGACAAGCTGCATGCCCAGTCTGACTGTCGAAAACTATCTCAAAGCGATCCTTCAGCTTGAACTGAAGACCGGCGTGGCCACGATCTCGACTGGCAGCCTGGCGACGGCTCTGGATGTTTCGCCGGGAACCGTGACGAGCATGTTGAAATCGCTGGCCGAGTCCGGTCATGCGACTTACCGCCCGTATGAAGGCGTTACGCTGAACGAATCCGGCAAGCAGGTCGCGTTAAGGATCGTGCGACGGCATCGGCTGATCGAACTCTTCCTTGTCCAGACGCTCGATCTAACGTGGGACCAGGTTCACGACGAGGCCGAGAATATGGAACATGCCGTCAGCGATTTTCTCGTTGACCGCATCGATGACTTCCTCGGTCGACCGGAAGCCGATCCGCACGGCGATCCCATTCCTGCTCGCGACGGAGCACTTCGCGGCGAAGGGCAACAGACGACTCCGCTGGTCGAGTCTCCTGTCGGCTCGCAGGTTCGATTCGCACGGGTGCTCAATCAGGATTCCGAATTTCTGCGGCACTTGAGCGACTCGGGACTTCAAGTCGGTTCGGTCGCCACCATTCTGGAAGTTGATCAGACAGGCGGCGATGTCACGCTGCAACTGCCAACTCGAGACACCATTCTGGAACGCTCCGTCGCCGAGCATCTGCTTGTCGAAACTGTGCCTCCGGAACGCTCAACCGATTTGCCGGCAACCAATTCGCTTTCAAACGAGACGTGATTGTGAGCGAGCCTCCGGAAAAGCAATCTGAATTCGATGCTGGAAACGAGCCGGGCAATTGCAGGCAGGTTCCCGCCGAAGGGCCTTTGTTTGGAATCGACTTCGGAACAAAGCGGATCGGAATCGCCATTTCGAACCCCGAGCAAACAATTTCGATGCCGCTCGAAAACTACACGCTCCGCAAGCCGGAACTGGACGAAGCATGGCTGAGGCAACTCGCAAGGGGCTACGGTGTCAGAGGCCTCGTTGTCGGCCTGCCCGTCCACATGAGCGGTGATGAAGGCGGCAAGGCAAAACTGGCTCGCGAATTCGGCCAACGAGCGGCTGAAGCAACCGGACTGCCAGTCACCTGGTGGGACGAGCGATATTCGTCATCGGTTGCCGATATGCGAATGGACCAGGCCGGCGTGTCGAAGAAGCGCCGTAAGAATCAACGGGATCAGTTAGCGGCGCAGGTGATCCTGCAGTCGTTTCTCGACGCAGAAGATCGCACCGCTTCGCCAGCATCGTTTGCTGAATGAGAGTCAGCGAGGTACTCGCGGCAGCTCGGATTCTTCATCATCCGTCTCGGCGTCTGTCATCTTGAACTCGTTCGAGTCAAAGACCGGAGCGCTCGCGCAATACGGGCAGTTGGTTCCGTAGATGATGCGTCGGCACCGGCGACATTCGTGCGGCCCGACCTGAATCGGACGGAATTTGATCCGCTTATAGATCAGATAACTGAAGCCCAAACCGATAGCGACGGTTGGTCCCCAGACCAGGTCGCCGAGCATTCGCCCAAACGTCATGGGGAACAGCCAGACGAAAACTGAGCCGCACATCAGATAAACGAACGCCACAACCCATCGTTCCCGGTTGTTGTCCGCCTCTCGAGCTGCTGAGTTGATCGCTTCGCCAAATTCCTCGCGAAGCAGTTCAAACTTCAGTTCACTGATGAGCCCCACGTTTGCCGCGTGAACTTTTGACAGCAGTCGCTGAACGCTGTCGAGCAGTCTGTAGGTGTCGTCGAAGTTGAATTCACCCTGGTGCGCCCATCGGTTTCGGAACGCTCGAAGTTCCGCGACCAGGCTCCGCTCGAAGAGATTCAGCTTACGACGGAACACCGAGTTCCACTGATCCCACATGACCGTTAGCAACGCGTGCGCGTCCCACTTTTCAATGTCGTCGTCGAGTTCCGTGTGGGAGCGATCGTTGTTGAAACTTTTGCGAGCCTCGGCCAGCCACTTTTCGCCATGCACTGTGCGCAGCTGGCCGAGGACGAACGGGCGGAGCCCAGCCGTCAACGTGTCCAGCGCCGTCGTGACATTGTCTTGAAAGGTGTTCACAAAGGGTCCAGCAGGTGAAGAATTCATTTCGGTGAATGATGACGGTGCAGCGTTCTGCACCGGAAAGGCTGTTTGCCTTTTCGATCGTCGTGTTCCCAAGTGGCCCTCTTGCGAAAGTATTGCCTCGAAACAACAACGATGTCTTGAGTGAGGTTACGAATTGCGGGTTCCCGCGGCTACAAAAGAAGTGTTCGTCCGGTTGTAAAACCAGGAAGCCGTGAGAAAGAGGGCGGCGTGTACAGAAACTCCGAGTTAGTCCAGATTGAACAGCTCGACCGAAAGCGCAGCTCGTGCGGCGTTGGTCTCGAATCGCGACGAGATTCCTGGTTTTATGTGTCGGGGTTTGTCGTCGGATCTGGTGGGCTGAGGCAATCGCTCTAATGCGACAGTTTGTCCACATTCACGACTCGAATTTCGACTGTCCTGCAGCAATGTGACCACCATTCAACCTCTGTGCAGACCGACGAAATCGCGTCCGGATTAACACACCGTTAAGGGATCGATACAAAGAAGAAGGCCTCGTCACTGGAAATTCGTGACGAGGCCTTCTCACAGATTTATCGCTGTCGGTAACGTGCCGTCCTCCAGACTTTGCATCCACCGGTCTGGATTCCTGACTCATTACGCTGCCGCTTTCTGAGCACCAGGAAATGGCAGGATGAACGGGACACCCTGGCGGCGATCGTCGCACGCCTGTACGAAAGCCTCGAACAATTGCATGTCCAGTCGCGACGCCGTGTCGTTTTCGGGGTGCCACTGCACACCGTGGCAGAACCATTCCGGATCGGTTGATTCGTAGGCTTCAGTGACGCCGTCGGGAGTCCGAGCTGACACCTGGAATTCTGGTGCGAGCATTCCGACCGACATGTGATGCTGGCTGTTGACCCGAATTTCGCCCGGACCGTAAATCTCGAAGAGCATCGACTCTTCTTCAATTTCGATCAGGTGACGCAGGTTCGGCTCGACCGGATCACGATGCTGAAGCGGTTGCTCAAAGTCTTCCGGGATATGCCTGAGGATCGTTCCGCCGCAAATCAGATTCATGAGTTGCATGCCGGAGCCGATCGCCAGGACGGGCAACTTCCGTTCGACGGCCAGCTCGCAAAGTCGGCGATCGAACATTTCGCGACGAATCGGCATCGTACGAGAGGCCGGGTGCGGATCATGGCCGGCCAGTTCAAGGTCGAGGTCCAGGTGGCAACCACCAAGCACCAACCCATCAATCATGTCGACGACTGCTTCGATATCGTCCTGCTCTTCGAAGGGCGGAATCATGATCGGAAGCCCGCCTGGGCAGTTTCGAGCCTTGTTGTTTCCAGCAGTCTGAATCTTTGAAGCCGTCACGCAGTCGTAGTAGCCGGAGTTGAACCAGCTCAATGCTCCTGCTTCTGTGCGTGCTTCGCGAAAATCGCCATTGATTCCGATGATTGGTTTCTTCGACATTACGTTTCCTTGCCCGAAGTGTCTTCCCTGAAACTTCTCGCACAGACAATACATCTGCGCGGGGTGGTTCTTACGAAGCAAGGAGCTGCGACAAGCAGGGTCGCCAGGCAGAAAACGAGTCCAGCTCACACCACCACCTAAGCCGGTGCTGTGACGAATCCATTCGATGCCGTACGAACCATTCCTTGATTCGCGGTCAATGCAAATCCTATTCGCATTTAACCATCGCCTTCCCGACGATCCCTTTCGTCAGGCCGCAGGGCATCAACTTTCGGTCAACATCCTGCCAAAGCGGACGGGATCGTATCGGTCCGCAACCCCGATACAAGCAGATCCCCGATCTTGTGTTTTATATTTTCTGAACCACTGCCCGTAGTGTTTCGAGCCAGGACCGGCAGCAAGGAATGTGGCACTTTCGGATTCGTAAAGCGAATTCTGACCGGTTAACGTCTTGACCTTGTCTTTCTCTGGTGACCTTGAAGTAAGGTCTGGACCTCGCTTGCTTGTCGAATTTGCCTTCCGTAAGCCGCGGCTGGGAGCCCTCATGAAATTGCATCAATCAATCCTGCTGAGCGTTATGTTGCTTCTGGCGTTGAATTCGGCCATTGACGTTTGCCATGCGCAGCCGTCCGCCGGGAAGCACCCGATTTCGCGTGAAGATCGCGAGAAACTTACCGAGTCCCTCCGAAAGAACGCAGAAATGTTGAGTGGGAAACTGCTCGAAGGAGACTCGCCGCGAGTGGGTGTTTTGTCCCAACGAGGCGACGTCCTGTTCTTTCTGGGTGACTTCAAAAAGGCGGTCGCTGACTACGAAGAGATGGTCGATCTGGATCCGCAGCAAGGGGATTCGCACTGGCGGCGAGGCATCGCTCGCTTCTACGCGGGGCAGGCCAAAGAAGCGGCTCAGCAGTTCGAAGCGTACCACTCGTTCGACGACATCGATCGCGAGAATGGCATCTGGCGATACTTCTCTCAGTATCGAGCTTACGGCCCGGAGAAAGCTAAAGAGGGACTACTGAAGTATCGCAAGACGGACCGCGAGCCATTTCCGGACGTCTACCGACTTTTCTCGGGAGACACGACTCCGAAAAAGATCCTTGCAGCAATCGACGCCGCCGAGACCAGCAAAGACGAGCGTGAGAAGCGACTGTTTTACGCTCAACTTTATATCGGACTGAATCATGCCGTCGAAGGTCGCGACACGGAGGCCATCGTGCATCTTCGTGAATCAACGGCCAATAGTTGGGGACGGGGTGCAGGGTACGGTCCGCAATACATGTGGCATGTTGGGCGAGTCCACCTGGATTTGCTTCTGGCAAAACTGAAGAAGGCTGACAACAAGCCAGTCGGCAGTAACGACTCTTCGGACGGACCAGCACAGCCGCCGCAGCCTGGCGACGGACGCTGAACGATGCATGTCGCGATTATCACTGCCGGCGGAGCGGGGATGTTCTGCGGTTCGTGCATGCACGACAACACGTGGGCTCGCGCGCTGCGTGACGCAGGCGTCGAAGTCACTCTGATCCCAACCTACACACCGATCCGAGTGGACGAAGAAGACCTCAGCTCGAGACGAGTTTTCTTCGGCGGCATTAACGTCTATCTCGAACATAAATCGAAGCTCTGGCGAACGCTGCCGCGGTGGATGACCAAGTGGGTCAATCACCCATCGCTGATTCGATTCGCAACAGGCTTTGGAGTCAGCAACGATGCCGCAGAGCTTGGCGAGTTGACTCTGGACATGCTCGACGGCGAACTCGGCTCGCAACGACGCGACGTCGACGAACTGGTTTCATTTATTGCCTGCGACCTGAAACCGGACATCGTTTGTTTCAGCAATGCTTTACTCGCCGGCGCGGTGCGATCACTTCGGCAAGAGTACGAAGGAAAGATCGTCTGCACGCTACAGGGTGACGACATCTTCCTCGACGGTCTTTCGGCCGAACATCGCCAGGGAGCCATCGACCGAATCAGCAGCCGAGCGGCCGACTTCGATGGCTTTCTCGTTCACAGCGACTACTACCGTGACCACATGGCAGCCATTCTCAACCTGCCTGTCGAGAAGTTTGCTCGCATTCCGCTGGGCATCGACTTCTCAGGTTTCTCACCGCTGGAGCAGCCTCGAACTGACAACGAGTTTCGCATTGGTTACTTCGCGCGGATTTGTCCTGAAAAAGGACTGCACCTTCTGGTCGAGGCCGTCCGCAAAATTCGAAGGCAGCATCCGCATGTGAAACTGATCGCCGGAGGGTATCTCGGCTCTCGCGACGTCGACTATTTCGATCGTGTGTTGAAAGACGCCGAGGATCTGGGCGACTCGTTTGAGTACATCGGCAGTCCGGCCGATCAATCTGCGAAGGCGACGTTCCTGCGAAGTCTCGACGTGTTGTCCGTGCCGGCTCCGTACAAAGAACCGAAAGGAATCTACGTACTCGAAGCGCTGGGCTGCGGAGTTCCCGTGGTACAACCGGCGCATGGTGCCTATCCAGAAATGCTTGCCGCAACGCAGGGTGGACTGCTCTTCGAACCGGGCGATGTCGACGATCTCGCCGAAAAACTAAGTGGGTTGATCGTCGATTCGGCAAGACGGATTGAGCTGGCGATACAGGGAAACTCGCTCGTCCGCCAACGGTACAGCCTGACGGCGATGACAAATGCGACCGTGTCCGCGTTTGAGGCATTCCCTCACAATGCGACGGATGTCATATCTGCCGATCCTGACAGGCAGGAAACTCCTTGAAGCAGGGATTATTGAGTGGTAACGTTACGCGACTACTCATTAGCACTTCTTTCAGATTCTTCTTCCGCGGGCTTTCTGGCAGCAATCGTCAACACATCTCCGCTGTCTGGTCGGTGGTTCGGATCGGCGTTTCCTGTCGTGTCTTTTCGACACACTTCAGCGGTCGCCGCACTTTTGAAGCAGTCCGACTTCTGTAACAACTCCTAATCTGGTCCCCGCCCCCGGTTCGGCTGGTTTCTGGCAGTGGTAATTCGCAAATCGGTGCTGTACCGTTTGTCGGTTCCATTTGGCAGAAACCGCACAGGTACAGTGTTTTCGCCTCGCCGGATCGCTGTCGTTTGAAGGAAAACTTCGTGCGAAGAACTACCGATACCAATCGGATTGTGAAGCGGCCTGGCCGTGCGTGCCTTGGCTTGGTCATTGCCCTGACCTTGATCACGTCGTCGGTCAGTTCGTGCTTCGCACAGGCGGGAGATTCCGGGCTTCTTCCGAAAGGATTTCGTCCGCCGCCGCCGATTCCTGCAGAACTCGCGATCGAGAATCCTCTCGTCACCGAGGACGAAGTCACTGCTTGGAAACCCAAAAGGCTGGAGTTTCAGGACGCCCTCTCAAAGAAGCTGGCAGGCGACGTGCCGAAGACGATTGACGAAGGATTTCGTATCAACGTCCAGGAACTGTCGATTGTTGAAAAACGGGACGAGCTGACGAATATCCGCAAAGGGATCGTTCGATACATCGACAACTACGTTCCGGAAAAGAACGAAGATGAGAAAAAGTTCGCGTGCAAGACGGTGGTCAAGTACGCGAAGACTTTGCTTGACGGCAACTTTCACGTTCGCATGCAGGCGATCTTGTTGATCGGCTCGCTGGACATTTCGCCGGAAGTTCCCGGGTTACGCCCAAAGCCAGCCGTCGCGTACATCGACGGGCTGACGACTCTGCTCGACGTGATTCACGCACCCAAAGACGGAATCGAACAACCCGAGCCTGTGCGAATTCTAGCCGCCATGGCAGCGACTCGACTGCTGGAACGAGGTCGGCACACGCTTAAGGTTAACAGCAAGATTCCCGTCGATTGTGCGAAACGAATGCTCGAAGAGTTGAAAGGAAACGGCTCAGACTGGTACCACCAGCGACTGATCGAAGCTCTTGCTCAGACGGCTCTGTCGAGCGTTCCAAACGATCAGAATCAGCAGGAGCCTTTGATCGTCGAAGCACTGGCAAAAATTCTTTCGAACCCACGACGCTCTAACCAGATCCGTGCCCGAGCAGCTTACCTGCTTGGCAGAGTGCCGATGCCTGGCGGTCTACAGGCAGCACCGATCGCCTATTCGATCGTTAAGCTGACTCAGAAAATTGCCACAGAGGTAAACCAAAGGCGAGTGTCTGGTGAAGATGCAATTTTCAGATTCAATGATATCTATCTGGCGTTTGTCCCGGCGTCGAAAGGCGAATCGACTACCGACGGCCGAAAGGGTGCTGGTTTGCTGTCGACGCTAAACCAGAAGCCGATTCAGGACGCCTACAAAGATATCAAACCCCTTGTGCAATTGATCTTCCGACAGTTCCAGGCAGCAGGCAATAACGCGGTTCAGGTCGTTTTTCCGGCGGCGATGGTCGCGAAGTTGAACGCCTGGCTGAAGCCAGACGACATGGCACTTGGGACGGATCGACCTCCGATCGATATCTCGGACAAGCCGCCAGCCGTCGCGACTTCGAAGACGGGACCGCCTCAGGCCAGTCGACAGGGCACCAACCGCAATCCGGCCAGCTAAGGATTGCGGCCGCTGCCCAGCCATCAACTTTGATGAACCAATTCGTCGGTGGGTGGCCAATTTCGACGAACGGTCGCGACGAACGGTCGGTAACCTAGTTACGAGTCTCGATGAGACCCTCGTCCCCGCCCCACACGGATCGTTGACTCCATTTCGGGCAGGGATACACTTTTGGTCTCCGCTCACGCGGCCTGCGCCTCTTCGCGGGCAAAACGAGTGGACAGCTTTTCCTTACCAGATTGTTATCGGTTGCCAATTCCGGCGGGCTCAAACCTGTCAACGGGCGAACCGGGAATCCTGAAGACTGACTTCCGGATGATGTCTGGTCACTTCTGCCCAGTTGAACTGGCTGTCCCTGCCGACTGTTGCCCGGATCCTCTTGAAAAACTCGAACGGCTGTGTCGTCGAGTGTTGATTGAGCATCGCAACACGTCCTGGCAATTTGGGACGGCCCGGAAATAACCGTGAGAGTATAGTCTGATGGTCCAGTCCAAAGACCTCTTTGACGACAGCACAATGACGTTCGGTGAGCACCTTGAGTGCCTGCGAACTCACTTGATCCGCGCGATCATCGGTCTCGCCATCTGCGTGATCGGTGCGTTGTTTATTGGCGACAAGATTGTCGCCATCGTCCGATCACCGATCGATTCGGCGCTTCGCAAGGCCGCGCAGGTCGAAGGCTCCAACATCCAGGTTGAAGACGATATCTCCGACGTCTCGATGACAGATATCTGGCAGAGTATTCAGGAAAAACTCGGACTCGCAGAACCAGCCGAAGAGTCTGAGCCAGGCACCGAAACGCCGGAAGCTCCTGTCGAGACTTTCAAACAACTCAAAACTGACAACGAGTTTGATCGAACGATCGTCGTGAGCATCATGCCGTCCGAACTGGCGGCAGCACTTCATGAATACAACCCCGACGCCTATCCGGCAGCGAAGCGGGCTTCAAAAGCCGTTGAAGAAAAACCGATGGAGATCCGCATCGCCGCACCGGAATTTCAGCAGCTTGAAACGGTGATCGATCGACAGAACCAGACCGTGACGCTGAACGTTCAAGAGGCGTTCATGACCTACATCAAGGTCGCATTCATCGCTGGACTTTTAATCGCCAGCCCGTGGGTGTTCCGGGAAATCTGGATGTTCATCGCCGCCGGCCTGTACCCTCACGAGCGGAAGTGCATTTACATTTACCTGCCGATGAGCCTGACATTGTTCACCGGCGGAGCAGTCTTCTGCTTTTACGCGGTGTTTCCGTTTGTGTTGAAATTCCTGCTCAGCTTTAACGCGATGCTGGACGTCAACCCGCAGATTCGCCTTTCTGAGTGGATCAACTTTGCAGTCATGCTCCCGGTGATGTTCGGCGTGAGTTTCCAGTTGCCGCTGGTCATGCTTTTCCTGGAACGAATTTCGGTCTTTGAGATTACTGACTATCGCGAGAAGCGTCGCATGGCCACCCTTGTGATCGCGTTTCTTTCGATGGTCCTCACGCCGGCCGATCCAATGAGTATGCTGCTCATGATGTTCCCGCTGATTCTGCTGTACGAACTCGGCATCATTCTCTGCGGCTTTAAGTCGCACAAACCACAGGTCGAAGGTTTGGAGCCGGTCTAAATCTAACGTCGACCTTGAATCGAACCTCGCATGACAAGTAGCGAATCCGACAGCACGCTGGCAGACATCGGTATCGTCTCGGCGTTGCCAATCGAACTTGGCCAGTTCATGGATCGGTGTGAGCGGGTTAAGCATTACAAAGGCGAGGACCTCACCTTCCGCGGCGGCCGATACGACGGCATCCGCGTCGTCGTTGCTGAATCCGGCATGGGTTACGCGCGAGCCCGCAAAGCGACTCTCGCGATGATCGACGCCCACCATCCGAAGTGGATTCTCTCAAGCGGTTTCGCTGGGGCCTTACTTCCAACCATGAAGATTGGCCAGATCGTCGTGGCCAACGAAATCGTCGACCAGCACGGTCAGAAGAAGAAGCTCAACCTCAGCCTCGAAAGCGATATCGAAAACGGTCTCCACGTCGGCAGACTGCTGACAGCCGACGAGATGGTTCGAACGGTCGAGCAGAAGCGGCAGTTGCACGAAAAGTTCGAGGCCATCGCCGTCGACATGGAAAGCCTGGCTGTCGCTCAGGTCGCCGCCGAAACGAAGACCGGCTTCATGGCCGTGCGAGTGATCAGCGACGACATGTCCGCCGATCTGCCTCCGGAAATTCTGTCGATCATCGGCGACACCGGAGCCGTCCGAGTCGGCGCCGCTCTGACGTCAATCTTCAAACGCCCGGAAAGTCTGAAGGACATGCTGCATCTCCGGACGAACGCCCAGGCTGCCGCAAAAAGTCTCGCAACTTTTCTGGACGGCGTCGTACACCAGCTCCACGCCGCCGGCTAAACCGGGGTAGGTCAGGCTGTGCCTGACGAAATCTGAAGTTGTTTTCCGGTGTTGGCGGGCACTGTTGCCTTCCTCGAACTTCGTCAGGCACAGCCTGACCTACGAAAACGGAATGCCGATTTTGAACAGGAGTAAGCCGAGGAAACAGAGCATGTCTCCAATTCCTGGCTCTGCTCTCTCCGCTTTCTCCTGTTCAAATATTGTCGAGCCGGACCTCGCGGAACTCCTGCTTGATTGATGGCGACTTGCATCCTGGGAGCAGGTGCTTTCTACTGGTTGGTTCCTTGTGACAATGCTGTTTCCCACCTAAACCACTCACTCCACAGAACCCCACCTCGATGGCCGAAGATCTCGTCTTCATGATGGGCAAGTACGAAGCCCGCGTCCCGACAGACTGTCTGTACTCGAAGAGCCACCTGTGGCTTCGGAAGGACGGTTTGCGGTATCAGGTGGGGTTTACGGCGTACTCGGTCAGGCTTCTGCAGGACGTTTATTTTCTCGACTGGAGCGTCGACGCTGGCGCTCAGGTTTTCGCGAAGCAGGAAATCGGCGAGGTCGAAAGCTCAAAAGCACTCTCGACGTTATACGCACCGTTTGATGGTCGCATTGTCGAGTTCAACCAATTGCTGCTGGACGACCCTTCGGGGATCAACACAGACGGATACGGCAACGGATGGCTGTTCACGTTTGAGACAGACGCAGAACCACTGACTCCAGAACAGTATGTCGAGGTGCTTGAGGGCGGCTGGCAGAAAACCCAGAATATGCTCAAGGGCCAGGTAAACTAAATAATTTCGTATGAGGAACTGGCGGACGCAAAGGCGCTAAGACGCAGAGGTTCGCAAAGGAACTTCGTTCATAAGTGGTTGAAACGATGAATCCTTGAAACTTTCATTCTAGCCGTACATCTCTTTGCGTTTCTTAGCGTCTTTGCGACTTTGCGTCAGATTCACCGAGGCAGTTTACATGGCAGGTCAAAAGAAACTCACCGTCGTGATCTCCCAGCACCAGGGAAAGAATCCGGTGAAGCGGCAGCTCGAAGAAGAGCTGGCGATGGCCTGCATGATGGACCCGGAGATCGAAGTCTCGATCGTTCCGAACCTCTACGACCTCTCGCACGACCATTCAGGATTGCTCTTTCTGAAGGGCATCCAGGGCGACGTCGTGGTGCTTTCGTGGTTGTTCCCTCGCGCGACACAGTGGATCCTGGACCGAACGGGAGTCAAAGGAAAAGCGGGCACCGTCTTTCTGGTCGGAGAAGATGACGAGGAAGACGAAGATCAGGACGAAGCCGCTGAGAAAAACCCGGACGCCATCGGCACGCTGGATGTCCCCAACCGGCTGATCTACAGCATCGATCTGCGAGCTTCGAAAGACCCTCAGGAATTCCTCGCCGAGATCCGCCGGATCGTCGAAGTCACGTCGACCGAAACCGTCGACCTGATGAGCTGGATTCAGGGCGAGCCGAAGAAAGAGCAGCTCGAACGGTATCTCAATCCGCAGGAGATATTCGGCATCGGCAGCAGCCAGACCGGCTCGATCGCCGAAGTGGAAGCCGAAGAAAAAGTCAGCCGACGCTGGTACCCGGTCATCGACTACGACCGCTGCACAAACTGCATGGAGTGCATCGACTTCTGCCTGTTCGGTGTCTACGGCGTCGACGCGCTGGACCGAATTCTGGTCGAGGCTCAGGACAGTTGTAAGAAAGGCTGCCCGGCGTGCAGCCGAGTCTGTCCGGAAAACGCCATCGTCTTCCCGCAGCACAAAACGCCAGCGATCGCCGGAGCCGCTGGCGAAGTCGCCGGCCTGAAGATCGACCTGTCGCAACTCTTCGGAGGCGGCGACGCCGTCGAGATGGCCGCCCGCGAGCGAGACATCGAACTTCTCCGCGACGGCCGCGACGCCGTCGGCCTGGCCGTCGGAATCCCCAAACGCCAGGCCAACGCCTGCGGCGTCCGAGATGAACTCGACGACCTCATCGACGGCCTCGACGATCTGGATCTGTAGGCAACACCACAGAATTCGTCATTCCCGCGAAGGCGGGAATCCAGAAGTCAGCGCAAAACTGGGTACCCGCCTGCGCGGGTATGACGTGATTAAGAATTGGGAATTCGGTTTGAATACACCTGTCAGTCGGCAGTGAATAAACAAAGAAAGCCCGGCTGGTTTTTCAACCAACCGGGCTTTGCTTTTCTATCAACTTTCAACAGTCGACCATCAACTACCGAGCGTGCTCGACGGCTTTGGTTTCTCGCAGGACGACGACTTTGACTTCGCCTGGGTAGGTGAGGTTTTCTTCGATCGCCTTGGCACATTCTTTGGCGAGCTTGGCGGATTCGCGGTCGTTGATTCGGTTTGAGTCGACGATGATGCGAATTTCGCGGCCGGCCTGGACGGCGAACGCGTGGTTCACGCCGGGGAAGCCGCAAGCGATTGCTTCCAGATCTTCCAGGCGTTTGACGTAGCGTTCCAGGTTCTCTCGGCGAGCACCCGGTCGTGACGCTGACGCTGCGTCAGCGGCGGCAACCAGCACCGTGTAGATAAACTCAGGTCGGATGTCGTCGTGGTGGCCCGCGGCCGCGTGGACGACTTCTTCGCCTTCGTTGTAGCGTTTAAGAAGTTCCGCTCCGACTGCCGGATGTCCGCCTTCCATTTCGTGGTCGGCCGCTTTTCCGATGTCGTGCAAAAATCCGCAGCGACGTCCGAGCGTTGAATCGAGCCCGACCTGCTCACACAGCAAGCCGGTGATGTGTGAAACTTCGATCGAGTGTCGCAGCACGTTCTGGCTGTAACTCGTTCGGAACTGAAGCCGCCCCATCAGGTACACAAGCTTTTCGTGCAACCCGACGATGTTCGCTTCGTGGCAGGCTTCCAGCCCGAGCTTGCGAATGTGAGCGTCCATTTCCTTTTCGGTTTCGTTGACGACTTCTTCGATCCGAGTCGGATGAATTCGTCCGTCTTCGATCAGCTTGATCAGCGACAGGCGAGCGATTTCTCGTCGCACTTTGTCGAACGCTGAAACCACCACGACGCCTGGCGTGTCGTCGACGATGACGTCCACTCCGGCGATCTTTTCGAAGGCTCGGATGTTGCGACCTTCGCGGCCGATGATGCGGCCTTTCATTTCGTCGTTCGGAATGTCAACGGTCGAAACGGTCATCTCGGACGTCTGAGCCGACGCGATTCTCTGAATGGCCATCCCGAGGATTTCGCGGGACAGTTCTTCCTGCCGGTTCTTCAGTTCGTTTTCGTACTTCAGGATCAAGCCGCCGGTCTCGTCTTTCAACTGGCGGTCGAGCCGGTCGAGCAACAAGTCCTTCGCCTGTTCAGGACTCAGGCTGCTGATGTGGAAGAGCTTGTCCTGTTCTTCGGCGAGAAGTCGGTCGAGTTCCTTTTCCTTAACTTCCATCGCCTTGCTGCGAGTGGTCAACTTCTGCTGCTGACCCTCGATCATCTTTTCGCGTTTGACGAATTCTTCGTCGCGGTCGTCGAGTGCACCTTCGCGTTTGTCGAGGTCGCGTTCCCGCTGATGCAAACCGTCTCGCGTGGCATTGAGCGAGGCTTCCATCTCCTCGCGTTTCTTCAGCAGTCCTTCCCGAGCCTTTAATTCCTCGTCACGCTGGAGTGTTTCGGCGTCGCGTTTTGCCTGTTCGAGGATCTGGTCTCGATCCTGGTAAGAGGCACCTCGTCGAATTCGTTCGAAGAAGAAACCGGCGACACCAACAACCAGACCGATCCCGGCGCCGATGATGATATCCTGCATGAGCTGCGTCCTTATATCGACCCGGTTGACGCAGCCGCTCTAACTGCCGGCCAGGGGCCGAATCAGCCGGGCAGAGAATTCCGGCAGCGACGCCGCGAAAGAGCGAACGTCGTCACGATGGAATCCGGCACAGAAAGCTCCACCGACTCGACCAGAAAAACTCGACGCCACACAAGCGACGATCAGGCTGGACGATCACGGATCAGAAAACGGAGCTGAGCAGTTCGGGAAGACTCAGAGCTGTCGCTTTACGTGCGCAGGCACGACTCCCACACGACCACCAGGCGGTGCGTCAGGAGACCCTCGTCGGGCTTCGCGAAGATGCCGCTGCTCGATGGGAACTGACTGAAGAATCTGACCGGGCTGCGAGAAACGAACGGCTGTTATCCCCGTCTTAAAGACAGGAGCAACTCGTAAACGCAACGGCCGCTCAACGAGCAGCCAGGCAGTCAGAATCACCAGCAGAGCCATCAGGATTGGCATCGCTGTCTGAAAAGAAACCAGCATAGGTAAGGCACGGCCTCAAATACTTCCACACGTCCGAGCGGATTTCAAAAGCGAAATTCGAGCGGACAAACTGACGCAGCTACCGTTTCCTCGAAGGTGCTTTTTGTACCGAGAGGCTACGGTTGTTGTTCCCGCCGCTCAAAAAAGAGATGAATCTGGAAAGGACTCGATCGAATTCGAGAGAGACAGGGGCGGCAATCCTAACAAAGGCCATCGGCTGATCAAGCGATGG
>CALDJX010000447.1 GCA_937899075.1 uncultured Planctomyces sp.
GGACTCTGATTTTCCAGTCAGAGAGACGGAACAACTTGCCTATCTGCATATGAGGGCAGGAAACGAATCTACGGCGTTGACATTGATCCGGAGGGTTCTTGCTATACCTGGTGCTCAACGTGAAGATTTGCTGCTGTTCGCGTCCAATCTGGCTGCAGAACTCGGTGAGTTTCAAGAGAGCGAATACTTCCTGGCTCAATTGAGAAAATTACGTCACATGAAAGGGACCAGTCAGTCACCTTTGAGCGGAGCAACGGCGAGAAAACCCACACGACGATAGGCCGCGAGCAGGGAAATTCATACTCAAGTTTCCTTGCGAACGTGGCGAGATAACAGAACAACACGGGGTTTGCCCTGAATCGGTGTAGCTCATGGCTCAGGATTGAATACTCAGCGTGCCTTTGTCGATGAGCAAAAGGGGGTATTCACTTGGCCGAGAATAAAGAGCCTGAACAATTTCTGAATTGGGATCATCGACTCGCACGTCTTGTTGAGACGGACCCGGTTGACAATCAGATTCAAGCCAGGCTTTACCGTGGCTCATCTGCACCGATGGCCTGTTTCGAGGCATTCTCAACAGATAACAAAGTGCCTCTCGCAGGTAACTGCTGACCATTTGGTGAGAATATCTGAAAGAGCGACAAGTCTATGCTCATCCATTGAATCGTGGAGTCCTGATCTTCATCAGGAATGTGCTCGAGATTTACTGATTCGGGCTGAAGAGTTGCGGAGAGGATTTCTCTACAGTGGGACCATCAGGACTTTGGGGGAATAGGGAAAGCCCTCCTGGTCTGGATCTGATCTCTTTTTTAACGCTACTCACTTGAATTTGAATTCCGGAGGTAGGAACTTCCCGCTCCCCACCCTGCGTTGTCTACTCTCCGTTGCTGGCTTCCCACACTCTCTAAACTACGCTGCAAAACTATGCCCAATTCATTGCCTGATCCCACAAAAGAACTTGCAACGGAAAATGCGGCGATTTCGCAATTGGCGTACTTTGCGATCCTGAACGCATCAAATGACGCCGTGATCATTACGAATTTCGACGGGGCCATTGTTGAGTTTAATAAAGCTGCGGAAAAGATGTTCGGCTACGCTCGCCAGGATGTCATCGGCGTCCCAATGGGCGATGCGATCGTAGCACCTCGATTGCGCGAGGACTTCATTCGGGCGTTTCCGAAAAACGATTCCGGAGTTGGTAAGAATGACTTCAGTGTGGAGTCCCTGGCTATTCGCAGTGATGGCAGTGAATTTCCCGTCAGAGTCTCGGTCTCCAAAATTCAGAACGCTGCCGTGACCCTGTTCATCGGGTTTATTCGTGAACTCACCCATGAGCACAGTCTCCGGCAGGAACTGCACGCGTCCCGAATGGAATGGGAACAGTGTTTCAATGCCCTGCCGGACAATATCAGCATCCTGGATATGAACGGCAGGATTATTCGCGCAAATCGTGCCATGGAGCAGTTGTTCTCTGGAACGTACGGCGATATCCGCGGACTAGACTATCGGCTCCTCTATTGTGGAACTCCCAACCCGGAGCCGCAGCCGCCCTGTGCGGCGGTTCTGAGTGGATCCCCTTCGGTCACTGTCGAAACAGAACTGACGCCAATCCCCGGAGGTAAAACCGGTTGGTATGTTGTCTCCTCTTACCCCTTGAAAGATCTCAGCGGGATTCAGTCGGGAGCTGTGTCTGTGGTACAGGATGCAACCGAACGCCGTCGATTGCAGATGGAACAGGATCAGTTCTTTCGAAACTCCATCGATATGCTCTGCGTGGCCAGCAGGGAGGGCAATCTGCGTCTTGTCAGTGCCTCGTTCCAGCAGTTCCTCGGCCTGTCCAATAATGAACTCTACGATCGTTGCATTGCCGATTTTCTGCATCCGGATGATCGCAAACTGTTTCTTGAGCAAGTGGCGGAGGCCGAATTGCCTTCGTCAGTCATCCGGGTTCGAACCCGAATGACTCGCAACGATGGACAGGAACGCTGGCTTGCATGGCACTTGTCAACCGCGAATGCATCCGGAGGTATCTTCTGCGGTGTCGCGCGGGACATAACGGAGCAACTGAAGGGCGAAGCCGAGATCATCAAAGCCCGTGAAATCGCGGAACAATCGAATAAGGCCAAGTCTGAGTTTCTTGCCGTCGTGAGCCACGAAATGAGAACTCCTTTGCATAACATTCTGGGCTCTTTGGAACAAGTTCGGAACACGCCGATTTCGATTCAGTGCCGTGAGTGGCTGGACTCCAGCCAGGATTCGGCCGAACAGCTTCTGTCTCTGATCAGCGATATTCTGGATTGCTCACGGGTCGAGGCTGGAAAACTGATTCTGGATAACAGTGAGTTTAATCTCCTTGAATTGATGATGATGCTCACTCCGCTCTTTCAAAAGAGAGCGGCGGAAAAGCATATCTCGTTTGTATGGACGATTGCTGCTGAGACTCCAATCTGGTGGTTTGGAGATTCCGGAAAACTGCGACAGATCATCATTAATCTCACGACAAACGCGATCAAGTTCACGAAGTCGGGTTTTGTCCACATCGAAGTGTTTCTGGAGCCTGGTCACAGAGACCTTCTCCATATCCGAGTCATCGATTCTGGCATCGGAGTTCCCGCCAACCGCACAGAAGACATCTTCCGTTTGTTTGAGCAGGTTGACTCTTCCGGAACAAGAAAATCGGGCGGCGTAGGACTTGGACTGGCAATCTGTGCTCGCCTTGTGGAACTCATGGATGGTCAGATCTGGGTTGATTCGCGAGAAGGCTTTGGCTCTGAATTTAACGTCACCTGCAAGCTGTCAGATTTGACAGAGAACTCTACAGCAGACGAACCGCAGGCTGAAGAGAAAAGCAGGACCGCAGGCCGACAAGAACACGTGATTGTGGTTGAAGACGATCTGGTCAGTGCTCGACTTGCTCGCAGCATGCTGGAAGCGAAAGGATATCAGGTTTCAGTTTTTCATGATGGTCGAGCTCTCCTGACCGGATTGTCGTCAATGCCACCCAGAAGTGTTGATGCCATTGTGATGGATGTGATGATGCCGGAATTGGGTGGCTTCGAAACAACTCGACTGATCCGGGGCAGTCAAAACTGGTTTTCCGGACTTCCCATTATTGCCACGACGGCCAATGCGATGTCTCAGGATGCTGTCACGTGTCTGTCCCATGGAATGGATGGATATCTGGCCAAACCATTCACAGGACGAAGCCTGATTGAGACAGTCTCAACTCATCTGGCCTATAAAAGGACTGAGGGGTTCATACCGGCTGCAGAGATGCTTCTTGAATTCTCGCTGAAATGGGACGACCTGATCGAATCCTGCAACAACGATTCAACGCAGGTTCGGGAACTGATTCAGATTGTCGAACGCACAGTGCCGCTTCAGTTCAGTGATATCCATGGCGCAATCGCGGAGAGGGATCTGGAACGCCTTGGTCGCTCCCTCCACCGCCTGAAAGGATGTCTGGGTAACATCTGTGTGGGTGACGTCATCGAGCGACTTGCAAAATTTGAAGACATCGTCAAACACCCGTTTGGGGTGGAACGAATAGCGTTTCAGATCGTCGTCATTGAACGTACGGTAAAGTCTCTTATCCAGTGCATGGCCAAGAA
>CALDJX010000448.1 GCA_937899075.1 uncultured Planctomyces sp.
GCGGCAATGACCCCCTTGATGTCGTTTTCGGTGGCCGTTTCTTTGAACGAGAAGAAGACCGCATGGCGAAGGACCTGTCCGGAGTGATCTTCCTGAACCGCTTCGGCTGGTTCCAGAGCTTCCCCAGTCTCAATTGTCGAGTCGGTCACGGTCGAGTCGGTCACGGTCGTTTCTTCCTGGACGGCGGTTGATGATGACGGTTCAGGAGTTTCGGCAGGACCGCAGGACACGCAGGCGGCGATTGCCAGGCAGGACAACAGACGGTAAGCCAGTCGGGTTGGACGCATTTCCGGTGAACCTTTTCTGCAGCTTTGTGAGTGCATAATTCCGAGAGATGCCGGCAGCATGCTCCGTCAACAAGACCGTTGAGTTCCGCTCAGTTGGAATGAGCTCAATCAGTTTTCGAAGGGTAACTGAAGCCAGCGGAAATTCGTACGCAACGGCGTCCTTGATCTGTTGCGAGAAGCCGACAAGAATCGCAGACCGAAGTTTGCGCAAACGATCTGGCGAACCTGAAACACAAACGCAATAAGCTGAACCCAGATCCAATCCCGACGAGAGCTAACAGTCTGAAATTCTGTGAATGCGTCTGCCGATCCAAATTCAACAACAGGTCTCTCGCGAGCGGCGCCCGGACTGGTCGGGTTTCTGCATTTCTTCACGCTGGGAGCCGCGCTGCCGTTGCTGCCGCTTTATCTGAAGGGGACGCTGGGGTATTCGTGGACGGTGACTGGAGCCATTCTCACCGCGATTCCGTTTTCGTTATTGATCGCTCAGGTCTTTGTGCGATCGCTGAGTCAATTCGGAATCGACGTGCGACTCGGGCTGGCCGTGAGCCATTTGTTTGCTGCCGGCATCGCAATGGCGGCAGCTTTTCGAACAGAGCTGACAGCAGATGCGGCCAGCGACTGGCGATACGTATTCGGTTTTTCGGTTCTGTATTTTTCTCTGCTGGCTCCATCGATGTCATGGATCGCTCGCGTGGGCGATGCGGCCACGTCGTCAGGTCGGTCAATGATTCGACATTGGCGCGTCTGGGGAACGGTCGGGTTTATCGCGCCCGCGTGGCTATGCGAGTTTGTGCTGGTCCGCTTTTCAAACCTCGTGCCGATGGTCGAGTCTCACGAAATCCTGATTCCAGTTGCCGGCTGGGCCGGACTGGCAACAGCCTTTGCGGCGATCCTTCTGCCGGAGGTCGAGCCGGAGCCTGAACATCGCGGCGGCGGCGGCGGCGGCGCTGAAGCGGGAGCGGGCTCTGCTTCAACGAGCAGGCTTGGTGTGTCCCTGGCGGCGGCTGTGCTGATGGTCGTCGTCGTTCAGCGATGCCACTACTTGTGGAACGCTCCGTTCTTTGAATCAATTCTCAACGCCCACGCCGTGGAGCGTCAGTTCGTGCATCGATTGACGGTGTCGGATCAGGTGTTTGAGCTGATTGGACTGTTTCTACTCGGCACCGGCGTGATGAAGTTCGGCACGCGAGTAATGCTCACCGTTGGAGCCAGTGCCTGGCTTGGCCGAGCGATTCTGCTGGCGTGGATGTCGCAGTCGTCGCCTTCCGGGCAGGTGGCAATGGCCAGCCTGTTTGGCGCACAGGTTCTGCAGGGAGTTGCGATCGCCGCGTTCTTCGGGACGCTCGGCGTGATTCTGAAACTGCATCTCGGCGTCTCAGCATGCCGTTTTCAGATCATGCTGGTTTCCGTTTGCGGAATCTTCGGCATGTTGATTGGCGGTGTCATCGCGGATGACATTCTGGCGAGCTCGCCGGGCTTCATGCTCAACGAGTTGCCTGGGCTTGTCGGCATTTCAGCGACGGAACATCCAGACATTACACGCTGGCTGCAGGGCTGGTCGGGAGTCTGGTGTCTCTCGGCGATTCCGTGCCTGCTGGCCGTATTTCTGACCGGTCTATCGAAGACGGCAAGCGTTTCGCTCGACCGTCCGCGATGACCGGCTGCCCTCGCCATTGTGTTGGCGGATACCCAGTATCAGACGTTGCCAGATTCAGACATGTACCGGCACCCACTTTCTCAGCTTGGCGCTGAGATCATCCGGCGTGAACGGTTTCACGAGGTAATCAGAAACGCCAGCTTCGATGGCGACGATGACTCGCGAACGTTCTGACTCGGTCGTGACCATGACGATCGGAATGTCTTTGTTCGTCGCGCGAACTTCTTTGACAAACGTCAGGCCGTCCATCACGGGCATGTTCTGGTCGGTCAGGATGATGTCGAACGATTCTGCGCCGAAAGCTTCGAGAGCGACCTTCCCGTTTTTGGCTTCGACGACGTCGTCCCCGGTGACTCCGAGTTTGTACAGACAACGTTTCTGGATGGCTCGCATCGTGCCCGAATCGTCAACGAGAAGAATCTTCATCGTAAATAGCCCTTTAGAAAGCCAACGTAAAATCGGCTGAATGTTGTTGCGGCAGTACCGCGAAAGGCCTGCGCCCGGAACTCAAGCTCAGATAGTCTGCGTCGCTTTTGGCGGCGTGCTTACGCCACGTGTCGACGCTTTCAAACATAGCTTTCGCGTGAAGTGCGGAATCTGGCTGAGTGATTCGCCGTGTCGAAATGTTTCAAATACGGAGAGATCCCTCCCGGCATGAATCATTCGCCTGACGGAGTGGTGGCGTTGTCTGCGCAGCTGAGTTGTCTACGCAACTGGTCGCTCGCCCGTTAACCTTGAAACGACCCGACCCGCGTAGTCCCTGCTCAGGAAACATCCGATGAAACACGTTTGCCATGTACTCACGATCCTGCTGTGTGTCGGAGCCGTTCAGGCTGAAGAGAAAACTCCAGAAGCAAAGTCAGTCGCGGCAAAGGCGGTCGGGCAGAAGCACATCGGCGTTGGAGCCTCGCCGGTTAAAGACGCAGAGGTTTTGATCGACGGCTCGCGAAAAATGCTCGACGACAAATGGACCTATTGGGAAGGACCGCGTTTTGCTTCATCGCTGCCGATCAAGTGGAAGATTGTCGACGATCCGGTGGATGGCGGAACAGTCGTCATGACTGACGACCCCGTCGCGGCAGGAGGCAAATACGGCACGGCCGACATCGTCACGAAAAAGAAGTATCGCGATTTCAGACTGCACGTTGAGTTTCTGATTATGAAACCAGGCGGCAACAGCGGCGTCTACCTGCAGAATCGGTACGAGATCCAGGTACTCGATGGCGACAAAACGAAACACGGCATGGGAGCGGTCATCAACGAAACTGAATCGCCATACCATGCTTATAACGGTGTCGGAAAATGGAATTCGTACGACATTAAGTTTCGAGCGGCGAGATTCACCGACGGAAAGCTCACCGAGAACGCGCTGGTCTCGATGTATTTCAACGGGCAGAAGGTCCACGACAACGTAAAGATTTACAAAGTCTGGGGCGGACCGAATTCCGGCATCGACGGCGGCAACGACAGTGGCAAAGGAATCACCGACGTGCCCGGCGGCCTGAAGCTGCAATGCGAAGGCCACGACGTTCGCTACCGGAATACCTGGATCAATGAACTTAACCTTGAGTCAGACACCGACTTTTAAGCTCGGTACCACGGTCTTCCCAGCCTGTTGCATTATCTGTTTTTTACGCTGTGGATGGTGGAGTTCCCCCTTTC
>CALDJX010000449.1 GCA_937899075.1 uncultured Planctomyces sp.
GAGTTTGAACTGGCTGACTCTGACGCAAAGTCGCGAAGACGCAGAGGTTCGCAAAGAAACTCCATGCCCGGAATCTCGTGCCTCACAGCTTCCACATGTTCTGAGGCATTCGAACGACCGCGCAACTCTTTGAATTACTGACGTGAAGATTCTTGTTTTCCTGACACAAAAAACAGGAACCGCGGATCGAAATGGCTGTTCTTTTGCGGCATCCACAGTCATCCGTGAAAATCCGTGTCCATCCGTGGCTAATAAATAATTCGGGGGGGAGGTACCGCGTTCACCTGTCGGTTGCCAATCGACGTTCTGTGTGCCACTGGCTTTGCCAGTGCTGAATTGGAGATGTTCCTCAGCCAGTATTCACACTGGCTGAGCCAGTGGCACACTTTTGCAATCTGCGGCCTCATTCAAGTGACTTCCTCGTCGGTTCGTTGACGAGACATTCTCTATCGAGTCTTCTGTCCGCTTGTCAGACCTGTTCCACGGTCGTGCCCCAGTGAGAGACGATGATGAATTGCTTCGTTCAGAATTCGCGAACCCGGATTGGGAAGCCACGTTGGCTGGTTCTGGCGGGCCTGCTCATGACGATGCTCGGAACTTTGTCCGGTTGCCAGCAATCGTCGGAGTACCCGTCGCGGCCGATCACGCTCGTTTGTCCGTGGGCAGTCGGCGGCGGGACGGACCGAGTCTCTCGTCAGATGGCGGTCTTCCTGGAAAGCGAACTTGGCACGCCGGTCAACGTGGTGAACGCAACCGGCGGTCAGGGCGTGACTGGCCACTCACGTGGAATTCGGTCCAAGCCGGACGGCTACACGATTTCGATGATGACGCTTGAGCTGAGCATGCTGCACTGGCGAAACCTGACCGACCTCACATGGGAAGACGCCGCACCGCTGATGTCGCTCAACGAGGACCCCGCCGCTCTGTTTGTGAAGGCGGACTCGGAATTCCAGACGGTGACGGACCTGAAAACCGCGATCAAAAATCGGCCCGGAGAATTGAAAGCGTCCGGGACCGCGGCGCTGGCGGCGTGGCATCTGGCTTTGGCCGGCTGGCTGATCTCGCTTGATCAAAATCCGACGGACGTCATCTGGATGCCGTCTCAAGGGTCTTCGCCGTCGCTGCAGGAATTGATGACCGGCGACCTGGACCTCGTTTGTTGCAGCCTTCCCGAAGCAAAGAGCCTGCTCGTTTCCGGCGACATCCGCTGCCTCGGAGTGATGGCCGACGAACGCCAGGCTTCGGACGACTTCAAAGACTACCCGACTCTTAAAGAGCAAGGTTCCGACTGGACGCTGACCGGCTGGCGAGGCATCGGCGTTGCGAAGGACACTCCGCAGGAAATCCAGGACAAGCTCGTCGGCGTGTTGAAGAGAATTGTCAGCGGAGAAGCTCACGTGAATGGCGAATCGTGGACCGAGTTCATGGACAATCAGGGGTTTGATCATACGTCGCGGCCAACGACCGAGTTCGCCGACTTCCTGAAACGCAACGACGAGCTGTTCGGCAAGATTCTGAACCGACCAGAGTTTCAGTCCGTGCAGTCTGGACCGGTCGGGCCGAACGTCTTTCCGGCGATCGCTGGCGGAATGTTTGGTCTGTCACTCATCGCGATTCTGATCGGCTCGCGCCGCCGCCCTGATGTCGTCGCGGGGTCGTCCACGTTTGAGACCAGCGTGCAGAGTGCCGACGCGACTGAAGGTTCAGCCTCACCGCGAGCGTTGCTTTTATCAGGCAGCGTCATTGCGGCCGTCGTCTTTCACATGCTGGCGGCCGACGTGCTCGGGTTCGTCGTGACCTCGGCGATCATTCTGTTTGCGACAACCAAACTGCTCGGAGCTCGGATCCTTACTTCGGCTGTCGT
This sequence comes from uncultured Planctomyces sp., assembly GCA_937899075.1. GTDB lineage: Bacteria > Planctomycetota > Planctomycetia > Planctomycetales > Planctomycetaceae > JABMPE01. The sequence continues at coordinate 1,865 of CALDJX010000449.1, forward strand.
GGCGACTGTGGCTTCAGTCGGAATCTACCAATTGTTTTCCGGTCTGTTGAGAGTGCCGTTGCCGATTGGATTTTTCTAACAGCTCTTAAAAATTGAACGCAGAGGAAAGAGAGGACTCGCAGAGGCGCGGAGACCTCTCCTTTCTCTCTGCGTCTTTTTACTCAGCGACCTCTGCGTTCAAAAAAAACTTCACCACAAGCAACTTTGGAATTCCGGATGAGTGACGCGTTTCTGACAGCACTGGAAAACACGCTCACCCTGAAGGTGCTGGTGGTGATTCTGGTGTCGGCTTCTTACGGACTGTTCGTGGGGGCGATTCCAGGCCTGACGGCGACGATGGCCGTTGCGTTGATGGTGCCGTTTACGTTTTTCCTCGATCCAATTTCCGGACTGGCCGCCATCGTCACGATGGAAGCGTGCTGCATTTTTGCCGGCGACATTCCGACGACGCTGATGAGGATCCCCGGCACTCCGTCGTCGGCGGCGTATGTCGACGATGCTTATTCGCTGACTCAGCAGGGACGCCATCAGCAGGCGCTGGGAGTCTCGCTTGTCTACAGCGTCATCGGCGGTCTAGTCGGAGCGTTGGTCCTGATTTTTCTCGCACCGCAACTGGCGAGGATCGCTTTCGAGTTTTCCAGTTACGAATACTTCTGGTTGTGCGTTCTTGGTTTGAGTTGCGCGGCTGTTGTGTCACGAGGCTCGAAGGCGAAAGGTTTGATCGCGTTGTCGATCGGTTTGCTGCTCAGTTGTGTCGGGCTGGGCTCAACACACAGCGTGCCGCGACTGACGTTCGGAATTGACGAACTGATCACGGGCATCAACTTTATTCCGGCGATGATCGGGCTCTTTGGCCTGGCCGAAGTGCTCCGGAATTTTGGAAAACTGATTCCTGCTGTCGGCGTTGTTTCGGGAGCAGAAGATGGTGGCTCGGCCTCAGCAAAGGGCAACTGGCTGAGCCGAGGCATCCATGAAGTCTTCGGCGGACTCGGTCCGCGATTAAAGAAGTCCGGCTCGCGCATCGCCAGCAGCAGTGCAATTGGTTCTGCAATTGGAATGTTGCCCGGAGCGGGCGCTGACATCGCGGCCTGGGTCGCGTACGCCGTCTCAAAGCGCCGCGCGACGCCCGAACAAAAAGAGGAATACGGCAAAGGGTCACTCGAAGGAATCGCCGACGCGACGACCGCCAACAATGCATCGCTGGCTGGCGCCTGGATTCCGGCTCTCGTGCTGGGAATCCCTGGCGACTCAGTCACGGCGATTGTTATCGGCGTTCTCCTGATGAAAAACATTCAGCCGGGGCCGGGTATCTTTACCGACCCGGTTCAGCTGCCACTGGTTTACGGAATTTACATCACGTTTATTCTGGCAAACCTGCTGCTGATTCCGCTGGGTTTTCTGGCGATTCGAGCCGGCTCGCTGATTATAAGAATTCCTCGGCAGATCATTCTGCCGCTGATTCTGATGTTCTGCATCGTCGGCGCGTTCGCGATTAACGGAAGCTACTTCGACGTTGGAGTCATGCTCGTCATGGGGCTGCTCGGCGTCGTGCTGGAGCGGTTCGAAGTTCCCGCCGGACCGGTCGTGCTGGGGATCATTCTGGGAGGCCGTCTTGAAGAGGCCTTCGTCCAGAGCCTTACCAAGTCTGATTCTTTTGCGGCTTTTTTCGGACGACCGATCGCCGCTGGACTCGGAGTGCTGTGCATCATCCTGTGGCTGGCGCCGCTTGTTTCGCTGTTCCGCAAACGGCCATCAGAAATCTGAGCAATTCATTTTTCGATACTGATTTTCATCGCCACTCTCAGTCAGCCGTCAGTCCGCGGACAGTTATCAGTTTTCGATCATGACGATCGTGAGCGGCAACCCGCCGCAGTCGAATTGGACTGTCAGCGCAGACGCGGGCAGTTCGCCTGGAAACGGACCGACGCACGGCAACGAAAGGTGGCAGTCGAGATCCACCATGCCCTTGGCGTTCCCGCCGATGACATTGACGACTTCGCCCATCGCGTCATGAATCTCTTCTTCGCTCAGTTCACCGGCTTCTGAACCGAACATTCCGTTGGCAATGCGATCGGCCAGTTCGTCGGAGGCCAGCACACGGAATTCCGCGTCCCAGTCGCCTCTGATCCGTATTGCAGCCTGAACGTCGACCGGCGCGATGCCTGTTGAGTCCTGCGGTTCGGGATTGAACGGCAT
>CALDJX010000450.1 GCA_937899075.1 uncultured Planctomyces sp.
AGCAGCGACGCGGCTTCACCCTGATTGAATTGCTCGTGGTGATCTCGATCATCGCCACTCTGGCAGCACTGATTCTGCCTGCCGTTCAGAACGCTCGAGCAGCCGCTCGACGAGCTGAATGCCAGAACAACATGAAACAGCTCTGCACAGCGGTCATGAACTTCGCCTCGAAGAAGAACGGCAGACTACCGGAAATGGCTGCTGAGATCGGCACGGGAACTGCCACTTACATGACTTGGTGCGTGCAATTGCTCCCTGAGCTGGACAACTCGGCGGCTCGGCGCGAGTTTGATTCAAATCCAGACGGGTTCCCTGCGATCTCTATGAAGATGTTCCAGTGTCCAGTAGACACGAACAATTTCCAGATCGATGGTGGCCTTTCTTATGTCGTCAATACTGGATACATCAACAACACGATTTGGCCTTCCAGCAACTGGTCGCATACCGCGGGGAGTATTAACTGGGATGGTGGCGCGACAACTGGTGATGCGATTGACTTTACAATCGGACACGCAACAGGTGTGTTTTTCCCAAGTCATCAGAACGACCCGTTCAAAGTGTCTCTGGATTACATTTCTTCAGGCGACGGACAGACAAATACAATCTTATTTGCGGAGAATGTTCACGCGAGGAGTTGGCATAAAGCAAATAAGGTCGGGGGTGGGGTTTCGAATCTCGCGTTTGGAGTGCCTGTAGTACCAGGTACAGATACAACGGTGGTGACTCCGGCAACGATTGCTAACGCTCTGGAGCCAAATGCGACAGACGACTGGGGGCGAACGGCTGCTGGCTTCACAATTTTTGACCGCAATGCGCTTCCCAGTCAGAATATGATCGGTGCTGCAGGACAGAACCCTCGGCCAAGTTCAAACCATTTGGGAACGTCGCTCTATGGTTTTGCGGATGGTGCGGGCCGTCAGATTTCTGACAGCATTAGCTGGTCCGTCTATGTCAAACTGGTGAGCCCAAACGCTCAGCGTTACGGACAGAATGTGACCGGGATTGAGAACTACTAACACGTAGTCTCTAAAGCGGAACACGACACAAAGGCGGCGGTGCTTCAGCACTGCCGCCTTTTTTCGTTGCTGATTCTGCGGTAGCGCTCGTCGTTGCTTCTTACTTGAGTCGTGCGGTGAAGTTCAGGAAATCTCGATTCAGTTGGGTCCGATCTGCTCCGAATGCTGACTCAAACGCGGCGAGGCGATCTTCGGGATCGTCCCAACGCAGTGGAAGCTTCTGCGAGATTGCTGTGAGGTATTGCGAATATTCACGGATGCGGGTGCGGATCAGAAAGTACGTCAACGCCCATGCTTCAGAGTAAGCATCGATTGCCAAGTCGGCATCGCCGAAGCGACTGTTGTCTCGGATCAGCGTCTCGATGGAATCTGGCTGCCGCCTGGTTCTGAGGAACTCGCGAAAGCGAAAGAGGCGAGCTGTATTTACTTTGCCGATGCCACTCCAGCCTCGGCGACTCTTAAGATCGGGAGCTTCGAAGTACATCGCCATGCCCTCGGTCAGCCATACGGGGTTGTCTGCGTAGCGCTGGTGCATGCCCCGGTTGAAGGCGATCTGGTGCGTCGCTTCATGAACGACCGTCGCCACGCTGGCGGGAATGCGTTGCGCTCGACGCTGCACTTCGGCAATCGTCGTCGCGGGCGAGTCTGCTTCGCTGGCTGTCAGATCGAAAAGAACAATCCGATTTGCCGTCACAAGGTAGTAGCCCTGTCCTGTTGCTGAGGCCGGAGTTCGATCGAACTCGGCCATCTTTGCGAATTGAGTCTGGTTCGAAAGAATCAGCACCGGCAGCGGGGCAGCAAGCGGAGTCAATTCGAACCGTCGATTTTTCCAGTAACTCTGAAACGCGATCTGCATGCGCTCAAGAAGTTGACCAGTCCACTCGGAACAGGCTTCCGGCGTTGAAGCGGCCATCACGTAATTTTCGGTCGTGTGAACGTGAAAGTCAGAGTCAATTCCTGCCGAGCGGCATTCTTCGATCAGGCGGCTGCCGAGCTGAGCTGGATCGAAAAACTCAAATGGTTGTTCTGTTTTTGTCTCGGCCTCAAGACGCGTCGAGGGAATCGTCCAAAGTCGCCTTGCGGAATCTTCAAGCAGCACGCCGTCAGACGCTCGCACAAGCACACGCCCTTCGACTGAAGTCTCCTGGCCGGCCTCGTCCCGAAATTTGATCAACGACACTGTCGGTGAAGGAGTCTGTTCATCCGCTGAAGGCTCCTCATCAGATGGCGAAGCAGCATTGACTTTCGCATCGCAGACGTGCTGCATGGCCAGCGGTGAAATGCTGGCGAAAGACGCCGCGAACAACGACAGGCACCCTCGATCAAGCAACTGCCGTCTGGTCAGGCCAGGGTTGATAGTTTCGGAGCGGTGCTGCATTGCGAACCTTCAATTCTGGACATGTTCCTTCGAGTTAGAAATGGGCACGAATTAAGTTCCCGATTTCCGACCACGTCATTCCCGCGCAGGCGGGAACCTGTTGTTTATACATTAAGTAGAGAATTCGAAATCGGCCCAAAGGGCCAGCCCTATGATAGCCCCGGACGTAGTCCGGGGTACGGATTTCTCACCGACCGAGCCCCAACGGGGCGTTCCTAACCTGTGAACATCAGCGAGTAGGGCCGCCCCATTCGGGGCTGTGGTGTTTTTATGTGGCTAATTCCCCAAGGCGATGCCTTGGGCTGTCATAGAGCTGGCCCGTTGGGCCGAAGACACCTGACCGACTTATGTATAAACGACAGGGCGTGAACCCAGCGAATTTCATAGCGGAGCGCGAAAAAACTGGGTACCCGGCCCCGCCTTCGCGAGACCAGGACTCTGCGCGGGCATGACTGAAACTAATCATCTGTGGTTCAAGACTGGAAGTTATTTCGGGACCGATCCTTACTTTGCTCAGGCTTGCCAGTTCCTGCGAATCTCCAATGCCACGTTTGGATCGATCATTGCCGCCGTGGCGATGTGAACTGATTCCGCTCCGGCCTTCAGACAGCTCCGTACGTGCCCGGCGTTCGAAACACCGCCCACGCTGATGATACTCAGAGCGTGACCTCGTGCGCGGACCCGTTCGGAAAACAAACTTGTCTGCTGGAGCGATGCGTCAAGAGTTGCCTCACCGCAGATTCCGCGCTGCTGGCCTGCAAATAACAATTCCCCGCTTTGCCCTCGAACTGTCGTCGCCACGCTGTTCGTCATCGAGATCGCTGTTGCGAATGGCTCGACAGCTTCAAGAAGTTCTTCGGCATCGCCCGAATCTGTCATGTGTCCGATTTTCAGAATCAGTGGTCGATCGCCAATCGCGTGCCGCACGCCTGCGGCCACGATCGCCGCTTCGGTGGGGTTCTGGTAGAGCTGCCCGTCGCAGGTTTCGACGTTAGGGCATGAGAAGTTGGTCTCAATCGTGTCGGCCCCGGCGTCGACCGCCCACCGCGCGCACTGTGCGTAGTCTGCTGCCAGATCGTCTATCGACCAGCCCGGCTGAACTGTGCCCACAACAGAGACCGACAACAGTTTTTCGGCGGCGAGTCTGTCGCGAGTTTGTTCGACATCGCGACGCCAGACTTCCGGATCGGCCGAGGGCATGCCGAAGCTGACGGCCCAGCTTCCGTTCATCGACTGAGACTCGCCGAGTCGTTCTTCGTTGCCGGTCAGCTGACCGGTCTCAACGGGAACAAGGTTGGGCAGTTCGTAGCATTCCCGCTGGCTGCTTCTGACCGTCTTGTAGGTCAACACGTCGAAACCCAGCGACGCGTAGTAGAGCACCCAACTTCCGTTGAGCAGTGGGCCGGCCGGAATTCCCAACGGTGATGGCACCTTCTTTCCGCAGAACGTCCATTCTCCACGCATTGGCGGGACGTCGACCTCGACGGGTTCCGGAGCGTTTTCGTAATTCCAACGGTACGTCTGCGTCCGGTCATAGCAGCACAGATCGGAATTAATTTCCATCAGGTTTCCCATGAATACCGGTGTTTCGGATGCTGTCGGTTGCCCGCAAAGTCTAACCGATCCTCAGAATCGGCAAACTTTGACACTGTGGGATACCGATAGAAACTGTGAACGATTTCTTCCAGGGAAGGATGCGCCGCTGTCCGGTCCTTCGAAAGCCAGTGAATTCTGCAAATCCTGGCACGACTGGTTATCTGCAATGCGAATCAACCTGCCTCTGATATCCGCTCAGCGTTTGACTCTCGCGAGTCTCTGCATTTTATTGCTTACTTCCGGTTGTGCCCGATCGTGGTACCGCGAACAAGCGGATCATGATGCTGCCGAAGTCGTCGCCGAGAAGTTGCTGGCCGCAGACGCCCCTGCCGCATCTCAGCCTTTCTCGATCGCGCCCGGTCCTGAGTCCAGACTCTACGACTCGACGGATCCCGATCACCCGCCGCTGCCTCCGGACGATCCTGCGTCGCACAATCTGATGCACAATGTCGACGGCAAAGACGGCTTTACCGGTTGGCATAAAAACGGAGAGCTGTCGAAGGTCGATTCAGAGAACTGGCGTGACTGGTTACCTCGCGATGCCGACGGAATGATCGCTTTGAACATGGCCGATGTTGTCAAAGTGGCGAGAAGTCATTCACGGTCGTTTCAGCAGGAAAGCGAAGACCTCTACCTTTCCGCGCTGGACGTTACTTTTGAACGGTTTCGTTTCGACACGCAGTTCTTCGCCGGCAGTGACACTGAGTTTCGACATCGTGGCAACGAACGAGGAAGCACAAACACGCTCGACACTGAAACCGGAGCGAGGCTGCAGCAGCTATCGGCGACGGGTACCACCCTTGTCGTGGGACTGGCCAATTCTCTGGTGTGGCAGTTTTCGGGATCGGGTTCGGAAGTCATCGGCACGATGCTCGACTTCAGCATCGTGCAACCGCTGCTGCGTTTTGGCGGTCGCGCCAGAGTTCTGGAAGGTCTGACTCAAAGCGAGCGGACGTTGCTCGCAAACGTTCGGCAGATGGAGCAGTTCCGGCAGGGGTTCTTTGTGAACGTCGTCACGGGACGCAACTCGGGTAGCGGGCCGATTCGGCGAGGGGCGGTTGGTCAGTCCGGGCTTGGACTTATTGCCGGGTCTCCGAGCGGTCGAACGGGAGCATCCGACGCGGGAGGCTACCTCGGACTGCTGCAGGATCTGCAGCAGATTCGGATTCAGGAAACGAACGTCACCGGCCTGCGCGACAGCCTCGCCGTCCTGGAAGCAACATTCGACGCTGGCCGACTGAGCAACTCTCTGCAGGTTTTTCAGGCGCGGCAGGCTCTTTACAACGCACAAAGCAGCCTGCTGTCTTCGCAGGCCGCTTTCCAGACTAACTTAGACAGTTTCAAAATCGACATCGGGTTGCCGCCTGATCTTCCGTTGCGGATCCAGGATTCGCTGTTGGACCGGTTCAATCTCATCGACCCGAGCATGACCGCGCTTCAGGACGCGTTCAGCGAGCAGGTGTTCCGAGTCTTGCCGCATCGCACGCCGCCAGCCAAGGCAGTGCTTACCGACACGCTGAGCCAGATTGAGCAACTGAAGCCGGAGATCGATCGACAGATCGCGACGCTGAAATCTGACCTCGCGAATCTGGAATTGAGTGTTCCGTCGCGCGTCGAGCAGTTGCTTCGCCTGAAGGCACGGACCGAGGCAAAACAGGCGGATGTTGACCCGCGGATCTATGACGTTGAATTATTTCGAGCCAGAGTCCAGCAGCTGGCCATCAGGCCGGATGCACTTCAGGAAGACTTCGACAAGTCATGGGCTAAGCTCAAGAAACTCCCGGACCTGTTCGAGACACTGGAAAACGACGAAGCTCGCAAAGAACTGGCGACACTGGCCACTGAAATGTCAGGCAGGCTGCTGGAGTTGTCGCTGGATCAGGCAGCGGCGAGGCTCGAAGGAATCACACTTTCGCCGATCGATGTGCAGCAGGCAGCGGGAATCGAAGTCGCGCGTATGAACCGGCTGGACTGGATGAATGCTCGAGCGAATCTCGTTGACGCGTGGCGCCAGATCGAATTCAACGGGAACGCACTTGAAGCGGACCTCGACTTAGTCATCAGTGGCGAAGCCGGCCGAGTCGGTCCCAACGGCAGCGGGCTCGACGTTGAGAACAGCGAGTTGCGATTCGGACTTCAGTTCGACTCTCCGATCACTCGTCTGGCGGAAAGAAATCGATACCGCGAAACGCTGATCAACTATCAACGCGCGCGGCGTGACTACATGCTGTTTGAAGATCGAGTCGCGCAGAGCATTCGCAACACGTTGCGCATCGTTGAGCTCAGTCAACTGAATTTCGAAGTTCGGCGGGCGGCAGTGCAGGGGGCGATCGCGCAAGTGGACCTTGCCAGACTTCGAGTCAGTCCGCCTCCGCAACCCGGAAAAGCAGCAACGTTCTCACCGACCACTGCGCGAGACCTTGTGTCGGCACTGTCCGACCTGCTCGACGCGCAAAACGATTTTCTGAACGTCTGGGTGAATTACGAAGTCGTCCGGATGCTGGTCGACTTTGAACTGGGCACGATGAGGCTTAATGAAGAAGGACTCTGGTCTGACTCGGGCTTCTATCAACATCTGCAGGATGAGCGGTTGCTCGACGACTAATCTCATTCCACTGTTGACGACGTCGTATGAGATTGTGGCTGCACAGCAAACGTGTTGACCGCAAGCGATGGCGACTCTGCTGGCGGAACAATAATTGAAGTGGCTCGGCGGCGGCACACCGTCCGATTCTCAGTCTGTCTCAGTCGAGTGGGATGAGCCTGAGCCAGTTCACGCAGGTATTCGATCCGGCCAGTTGCGGACCAAGTTCCATCGAGAGTCTGCCGTCGGCAACCACCACGGTTACTGTTGTCTCGACAAAATGTCCTGCGGCGGTCGGAACGTTCTTCACGGCGGCTTTGCCTTCGAACGAAACCTGATGGCCGGTTTGCGCGTGTCCAGAATCTCCGTTGCAGACGGTGATCAGCCATCGTCCGTTCTCGACGTTGCACTCCCACTTCGCAAATTCTCGGGTGAAGAGAAACGTGTCGCGAATGGCCTCGGGATAGACGGAACGCTGGCGGTTGTTTCCGCTGATGTCCTGCGTCCATCCGAAGCCGCGTTTGGCGTCAAAGGGAAGCCCGTTGTCCTGCTCATAGCCTTTTGCTGTCTTTGAGCCTCGTCCGCAGAAATTGAATTGTCGGATCGCCTTGTCGGCAGAAATCGCGACGGCATCTGGCAGGCCATCCTGTTCGGCGCTCGGCGGTGTGACTGGCCGACGCTCGACTTTCCAGACAACCGGTCCGGCGGGCGTAAACGGAATCGGGTCGTCACGGTCTTTGATTCCGTCGTTGTCGGCGTCGTTCAACATCAGCCGACGATACGGAACCAGTGGCAATTCTTGAACGGCCTCCCACCAGACGTTGCAGAATTCAGCACGAGTCATCTCTGAGATGGGTGCTTCGGGAAGCTTCCTGGCGGCGATATTCGATCGACTCGCTTCGACGATCGTCGCTCGCCACTCGGCAGTGGCTGGCGAATCTGGTTTGAAGTCGACCTCTGTCGGATCCTGCGGAACCATGCCCCGAGCAGCCAGACGGTTAATGGCGACAAACGCCGGATGAGTCGCCGACAGATCGCGAAACGGCCAAAGCTGGAGCGGTGTCGATTCCTCATTTTCTCCGCACAGGCCGTGTCGAACTTCTTCCAGCAGACTCCTGTCAAACGGCAGGTCTCGCGGCTGGATGTCGTGACGCAAGGCGACGGCAGCCGCCACTCCGGTCGCTTCGCCAATCGCGATGCACTGATCGTGAAGACGGATGGCCGCACAGACGATACTGCTGTAGCCGACGTTTTTCTGAGCACCCAGAAGCCCGTCCATTTTTTCCGGGATCAGGCTTCGCAGAGGAAACATCGATCGATCGCTGACGTGGTGCGTGTGCCGTCCTGGTTTTTCAAAATCGACCCACGGGCCGGCGGTCCCTTCATCTTTCAGATAAGCGCGGCCAGTCCGATGGAAGTCGTAATGAAACTGCCAGCAGAAGACACCGTCAGGATAGATGACGCGCGAAAACCTTTCGCTGGCCGCCGTCTTCGTCGCACCGTCGCGGTTGCGACCGTCCTGCTCACGCATCATGTACATCGCTTTCAGGCGAAGCCCTTCGCGAATGTACGGCTTTGGTGGTAAATGATCGGAAGTTCCGAACTCTGCGCTCAGATGAAAGCGACGAAAGCTGTTGCTTTTCTGACTGGCTCGTGCATGAACGAAGTTCTGCAGGTGGTAGAGCACGCTTAACGAATGTCGCTTCGCATCGTCATAGATAATCTGCCGTTGCTCGCGAGTCATCAGCACGATGTTCTTGTCAGAAGCCCCCGGCTCCGTGGCTTCCAACGCGTCGACGACCGACTTCGGTAATCGTTCCAGTGGATAATCCTGACCGAGCATGTAGTTCAGCAGAATGCTCGTCTTACCGTCGTTGCTTGTGTTTCCGTCGACGATTCGTCGAACCGTGTAAACGGACAACTGTCGCGGTGAGGCCTTCTCATCGTCAGGCCAGTGCGGAATGCTGCCGAGCCGGACCGGGCGATCCCACGGAAGTCCCTGCATGGCCTCCAGGCTGAGCCGTGACGTCCGGACAAAGTTTCGATCGTCATACCGATCCGGTTTATCAATCGGAGTTTCGGCAGCCGACTCTTCGACGATCATCGCCCAGGTAATTGGATTCATTTCGTTAGGCGGGTTGGCGACTGGATCGTCGGATGCGCTCGGTTCGTTGTACCGTGACTTCGGATCCGGCCCGCATTCGAACTCGGCACCTGAGATCTGAATCGCCTCACCCCAGTCGGAAGCGTCGATCGTCAGCTTTGCGCGGACATGCAGGTCTGGTTGTTTGCGACCGACCGGTGCGAACAACAAGCCAGTGAGTCTCGGAAACTTTCTGATGATGTTTGCCGAAACGTAATCGGCTCGAACGGGATAACGATTGGTGATAAATCGGACCTGCCCGGAATCGAGATAGGGTTGCAGCATGGCTCGAAAGATCGCTTCCGCCTCGGCAGGCCGAAACGTCGACGG
>CALDJX010000451.1 GCA_937899075.1 uncultured Planctomyces sp.
AGTGGCGCGAGCAGAAAAACAAAGACGAGCGGCTGCCACCCGAGAAAGCTTCCGATCATCGCCATCAGTGTGACGTCGCCCAGGCCGAGGCTTTCCTGCCCAAGGACGACTGACGAAAGCCAGCGAACGATCCACGTGACACCGCCGCCCGCGATCAGCCCGGTCATGCTCCAGACGAATCCGTGCCAGTGAGTGTTTTCGCCGATCCACGCCGGAATGTACGGCCCTCGCAGATCGACCACCGCCTGATTCCAGTCGACCCAGAAGTGCATCAGTTGCGTGTCGCCGGAAATCGTCGCCAGCAGGACGCCAGCGATCATTCCCGGAATGGTGATCTGATCGGGGATGATGTACTCGCGGAAGTCGGTCACGGTCGCGGCGATCAGCAACGTCAACAGAACGAGGTGCCCGATCGCTCGACCGTACTTCCAGAACAGAGACGGCAGGACCTCACTGGTCGAGTGCATCTGCAATCCGAAGACCGCCAGAAAGTATCCGGCCAGGATTGCTCCGGTCACTAATGCCGTGAGCAGACGAGCTCGCGAACTCTTACGGTTGCCGATTGATGTTCCGCTGACACTGGCGTGCTCTTCGCAAAACTGATCGCACATCCGCAGCGACCATACATCGAGCACCACGCCAAGCAGCAAACCGAAGACGAACAGTCCGCCTGCGATGGCCTCGAATTGGTCCTGGATGAACTGGTCCATGAGTTTTCGAGAGCTTAGGTCGGAGTCGTAAATTTGAGAGGGAACCAAATGCTGGGACGGTCCAAAGTCGGCCTGCCAGCGGGTTTGGCACAGCAGTTGCCTTGCCGTCCGAGCGTATCGCAGCGGGCAATGCGTCGCCACTCACAGAGCCCGCTCGAAAACGAGTATCACAAACATCGTGACAGTTGCACCCCGTCGATTACGAACGCCAGAAAGGCATCTTCAAGAATCGACGGCCAACCCAAACGGTGAATGGCAATTTCGGCAATCATTTACGGGAAAAAGGACAGGCCATGCGTAGTGTTTTTGGAGTATTTCGAAAGTTCCTCTTTCTGCTGGCTCTGGTGCCAATCGTTGCACAGCCGGCCGTAGTGTTCGCTCAGGACGCGGTCGAGTCGACCGAAGCAGTCGATGCAGATGCTCCTGCTGAAGGAGATCCTCAAGATGACGCAACTCCCGTCGGCGAAGAGGGTTCTGGCGATTCTGTCGGCGAATATGTTGAAGCGGAGGCTCCAGCTGAGCTGAGCGGCGCCAAAGTCGCATGGATGCTTACATCGTCAGCACTCGTGCTTATGATGACAGCACCGGGTCTCGCATTGTTCTACGGCGGGCTCGTCCGGAAGAAGAATATTCTCGGCGTCATGATGCAGTGCATCTTCCTGATGGGACTGATGACTGTCGTCTGGGGAATCGTTGGCTACAGCCTCGCGTTCGGCGGAACAAACCCGTACGTCGGCAACTTTGATCACGTCCTGATGAAGGGGATCATTGCCGACGGTGTGATGTCGGACGCGGAATGGGCTAATGAGAGTATCTTCTTTGTTTTCCAGGGAATGTTTTTCATCATCACTCCGGCACTAATCTGCGGAGCATTCGCCGAGCGGATGAAGTTCAGCACGATGTGTGTCTTCTCCGTCCTTTGGGGACTGCTGGTGTACTGTCCGGTTTGTCACTGGGTCTGGGGCAATTCTGGCTGGCTCTGTGAGTGGAATGCCGATGCCCTGTTCCCAGCACTCGACTTCGCGGGCGGAACTGTCGTCCACATCAGCTCCGGAGTTTCGGCACTGCTTTGTGCTCTGCTGATCGGTAAGCGAATCGGTTATCCGCAAGAGCCGATGCCGCCGCACAATCTCACGTACACCTGCATCGGAGCTGCGTTGTTGTGGGTCGGCTGGTTTGGCTTCAACGCTGGAAGTGCCGTCGACGCGAACGCTGCCGCCGTCAACGCGTTCCTGGCAACTCATATGTGTGCCGCAGCGGGCGTGCTGGGGTGGTCGGCCGTCGAATGGATCAAACACGGAAAGCCGAGCATCCTCGGCGCCTGCTCCGGTGCCGTCGCCGGCCTGGTCTGTATCACTCCGGCGAGTGGTTCCTGCACGGCGGTGTCAGCCATTCCGATGGGAATCCTCGCGGGCGTCGTCTGTTACTTCGCCTGTGCCAAACTGAAGCACAAGTTCGGGTACGATGATTCGCTCGATGCCTTCGGTGTTCACGGCGTCGGCGGAACGCTTGGAGCGTTGCTGACCGGTGTCTTCGCCAGCAAGCACCTCAGCCCTGGCCACTACGGCGCCCTCGACGGAATGCCTGGCCAGATGGTGCCACAGATCGTGAGCATCGTCGCCACGGCAGTCTTCGCACTGATCGGAACCTTCATTATCCTGAAAGTTCTGGATGCAGTTATGGGGCTGCGAGTCAGCCAGGACCAGGAAATTCAGGGGCTCGACGTCAGCCAGCACGGCGAAGAAGGCTACATCTTCCTGTAAGAACCCTTATTCTTCGAGAAGCTGGTGACCGAAAGTTGAATGTCACGTCGGCGAGGTTTCTGAAAGGAAGCCTCGCCGAATGTGTTCAATCTCTGAGTTGCTCACGGAAAGACAAGAGACAAGAGCGCGCGGGCCAGCGCTTCGGCGTGTCGGTCAGTACGACCGGCACGCCGTTTCGATTCCGATCGAAGAAACGATGACAGCTCTATGGACGCTGATAATCCAACGCTGAATGTCATCGGAAGCAGCCCGCCCATGAAGGCGGTCGCTGAGACAATCGAACGGGTCGCCGATACCGGCGTCGATGTGCTGATTCTTGGCGAGACGGGCACAGGCAAAGAACTGGTTGCCCGGTCGGTCCATGATCTCGGGCGCCGTGCCGACGGACCGTTTGTTCCGATCGACTGTGGAGCGATCCCGGAGAACCTTCTCGAAAGCGAACTGTTCGGCTATGAGCGAGGAGCGTTCACGGGAGCCGACCGTCAACGACGAGGTCTCCTTGAAACGGCAAGTGGCGGAACGTTCTTCCTCGACGAGATCGGCGACCTGCCGCTGCTGCTTCAGGCAAAGCTGCTGCGAGTGCTTCAGGAGCGAAAGTTGAGACGCGTGGGCGGCAACGCTGAAGTGGACGTCGACGTTCGAATCGTTGCGGCCACGTCGCTCGACCTGGATCAGATGGTCCAGGATCGGACGTTTCGCGAGGATCTGTTCTATCGAATCAACGTCGTGCGGATCGATCTTCCTCCGCTCCGCGAACGTGGCGACGATCTCGGATTGCTGGCCGAGCACTTCGCACTTCGCTGCAGCCGCGAAATGGAGCGGCGCGTTCCTGCGATCACGCCGGCCGCCTACTCACTGATGCGACGCTACCATTGGCCCGGCAATATTCGCGAACTTCAGAATGTCATTCGGCGGGCGATCGCACTATCCGATGATGACAAGATCAGTGCGGACGACCTGCCCGTGTCACTTATCGCCGCGGCCGGCGCGGCCAACGGCAGTCCGAGTCGAAGCTATTTCGAAATTCGCGGTGAGTACCTGGCTCGCTTCGAACGCGAATACTTTGAGAGTTTACTGCGTCGCCACAAAGGAAACGTCAAAGAGTCCGCTCGGGAGGCTCAGCTTCCCAGGGGAACGCTGTACCGCCTGCTTAAGAATCACGCCGTCGACCCGGCAGAGTTTCGCCGGTAGTGGGGATTTCGCGATGTTCCAACGGCGCGACGCGCGCTACATGAATGAGACACTCGTCAGTTCTGGTTTCTTATACGGTTACATTTGTCAGTAGTTGTCACAATCACCTGAAACCACAGTCGATAGTTGGAGTCAGACAGTTATCGTGTCACACTACTGAGGCGCACTCGGTTTCAAACGATGAATTCGGCCATTTTTATCACAGCATAAACACTATGAAATAAGCGACTTACAGACATTCTGGAAAATCAAGCAGCGATTGGCGCGAGGTTTTCTATCAGTTAATCGTCAGACAGCTCAGCTCACCACGAACGGCAGCACCAATCGCGATTGCGACAGGAGAGAATCGATGAAGAAGATCGAAGCGATCATTCGGCACTTCAAGCTCGAAGAAGTCAAAGACGCCCTGAACAGCATCGGCGTCGAAGGGATGACAGTTTCTGAAGTCAAAGGCTTCGGACGGCAGAAGGGGCACAAGGAGCAGTACCGCGGGGCCGAGTACACCGTCGACTTTCTTCCGAAAGTGAAACTCGAAACCGTCGTCGCGGAAGACAAAGCCCGCGAAGTCATCGACAAGATTCTGGAGTCGGCCCGTACCGGCCAGATCGGCGATGGAAAGATTTTCGTCACCGATCTTGGAGACACGATCCGTATCCGCACTGGCGAATCCGGAGAGTCGGCCCTCTAGCAAATCGCTACGCGCCGCCAGCAACGGACTCCGATCAGTGCATGCACTCAACTAATCTCAACTCTATGGTCGAACCTTGATTTGGCCGCCAGAAGGACTTTCACGATGAAAAAGATTGAAGCCATCATCCGACACTACAAGCTCGAAGAAGTCAAGAACGGGCTGAACGAGATCGGCATCCAGGGCATGACCGTTACGGAAGTCCGAGGCTTCGGCCGCCAGCGTGGCCACAAGGAAGTTTATCGAGGTGCTGAATACACCGTTGACTTCCTGCCGAAAGTGAAGCTCGAACTGGTTGTCAGTGAAGAAGATGCTGGAAGGGCCATCGAGAAAATTACAGAAGTGGCTCGAACCGGAAACATCGGAGACGGCAAGATCTTCGTCACCGAACTCTCAGAAGTGATCCGCATTCGAACTGGCGAAACAGGCGGCGAAGCTCTGTAGCAAACGAGTTGTCTGCTGATCTCTGCGCGAAGCATTCCGTCGTTTATAGAAATCCTCGCGAGGCAGGGAGAATCTCTGATCTCTCTGCCTTTTCGATTGCGCAGTTCATTATTCAGTTCCTGATCAGGCCAGCGAGTCTGACGTACGGTTCTGGCTTCGTCGACTTTGCACAGCCATCATGTTTGCCAAAGATGGCTCATCGAGAATTGTGTTCAGACCAATGTCGACTGAAACTCCTGCGGAAAGAATTCAAAGACGCAAGCAGACATTGGATGAGATCCGGGAGCGTGCCGCAAAACTCTTTGCAGAAGGCGCGAAAGGGATGCAGATTGCGTCCTGGCTTTCGGACGCGATGGACGCTTACACGATCGAGATTCTGAAAGGGACGCTCAACGAATTCACCGAAGCTGAGCAACTGGAACTCGAACAGAACTCAGCGATGATCGCAATTGGTGGTTCGGGAAGAGGCGAGGTCGCGCCGTACTCCGACTCCGATTTGATCTTCATCTTTCAGCCGCGGATCGCGAGTTTGATCTCGCGTCTGACAAAACGGATCGTCCCTGACTTCTGGGACGCGGGGATCAAGCTGGGGCAACGCGTCCACACCGTCCGTGATGCCGCAGCCAGCGCGATCGTCGACCCGCACCTCGCATCTTCGCTCGTGCATGTTCGATCGCTGTGGGGCGACGAAGGTCTGGCTCCTCAACTGAAGACCCAGTTCTACCGAAAAGTTGTGCGTTCCAGGCGTCGAATCTTCGTCAACGATTGCATCGAAGGGCGAGACGAAGAACGCTCAACTCACGGAGCGAACGGCCAGCAACTTGAACCCGACGTCAAGAAGTCACTGGGCAGTCTGCGAGACGTTCACCTTCTGCAGTGGATCGCGTTCGCTCATTACCAGACTTCAGACATCGACTCGCTGCGACGGAAGAACGTACTGACTCCTGACGATGCTTCACGATTAAAACAGGGCGTCGAGTTTCTGACACGAATTCGTATCGACCTGCATCTTCATGCGGGCAAAGCAAACGACACACTTTCCAAAGACGAGCAGTTACGGATTGCGGAAGCTCTCAACATTTCACGCGTTGAAGGTCAGCGGCCTGTCGAGCGATTCATGCAGGAGTATTTTTCTCACAGCATGGCCATCGCCGAGATCACTCAGCGATTTGTAAGCCGGCATCGTGGTCGCCCCGTGTCTTCGATTTTGAAGCGACTGATGATGTCGCATCGTGTGAATCGATACTTTGCTCTGAGCGAGGGAGAGCTCGATGTCGCCCCGTCAAATCTCCCGAAGATTTGCAACACGCTCGAAGACATCCTGCGGATCTACCATTCCGCGGCCATGTATCGAGTCAGCCTCTCGCCGCGGCTGATCGAAGCCATCAAGTCGACGGCCCGTAATCTTCCTCCCGGACCGTCGCCCGAAGCGTCGCGATTGTTCATGGAAATCCTGGGAACCGTCGGCCGCTGCAGCGCGACGGTCCGAAGCATGCACAATACCAACGTGCTCGAACTTGTGATTCCGGAATGGCACCGAGTTCGTTGCCTGCTTCAGTTCAACCAGTATCACCACTTCACGGTCGACGAGCACACGCTTCGGTGCCTGGAAATCTGTGAGGGATTCGCCGAAGAAGATTCGCCGGTCGGGGCGGCCTATAGAAACATCAAGGTGAAGCAGTTGCTCCATCTCGCAATAATTCTCCACGACGCTGGAAAGGGCTTTGAAGAAAATCACAGCGAAGTTGGTCGCCGCCTGGCGTTGGATATTTGCCAGAGATTACGACTGGACCAGCACGAAACCGGCATCGTCAGTTTTCTGGTTCATAAACATCTGAAAATGGCAGACCTCGGTTTTCGGTACGACACCACTGATCCACAAGTCGTGCTCGAATTCAGCCACGAAGTCGGTTCGGCCGAGAAGTTACGAATGCTGTTTGTCCTGACTGCGGCCGACGTCAGCGGTGTTGGTCCCGGCGTGTGGACAAGCTGGAAAGCGGACCTGCTGGCAGACTTTTACAAGCGACTGATGACGACACTGAGTGGTCAGCCTCCCAAGTTTCATGAAGAGGAGCGGCTGCGAGAAATTCGCCAGCACGTCTACGATTCGATCGTTCCGCTGGAGCCGGCCTCTGAGGAACTCGCGAATTCCATGCGAGAATGGGTCGACAAACAGTTGGACGGTTTCTCGTCGCAGTATTTGACGATGACCGCTCCGTCGATGATCGCCCGGGACCTCGACGTCATTCGCAGCCTGGAACCCGGCGAGATTCGAGTCGACGGACGATACGACAAGAACAGCGGCACAACCGACTACCACGTCATTGCGGACAGCCAGTATTCGCAGGGGGCGTTCCATCGAATTGCGGGCGTGCTGACTGCGCGGCACATGAAGATTCTTGGTGCGGAAATCACGACCAGTTTTCTTGGTACTATCGTCGACACTTTCCACGTGATCGACGAAGACTTTTCCGGAGAGGTTCCTCAATCGCGAATTGACGACGTCGCCGGTTCGATCGCCCAGGGACTGCGGCAGGAAGTCACAGCCAAAGAGCTGTTCCAAAAACATCGAAGGTTTGCCACGGAAGCGTCGAAAACGCCGACCATGGGCTTGCCAGCGCGTGTCGAAGTCGACACGAATACTTCGGACAAGTCGACGATCGTTCTGGTCTTCGCACACAACCGCCCAGGGCTGCTCTATACGATTACCCGTACGCTGTTCAAACTGAATCTTTCGATTGACCTCGCTCGCGTTTCAACGCACCTGGACCAGGTGGTTGACGTCTTTTACGTGACTGATAACGAGGGACGAAAAATCACGTCCGAAGAACAGCGTCAGGGGATCTGCGATCGAATGATGCAAGAGCTGGAGAATTTCGAACAGTCGACGCATCGTGATTTCGTATCATGAGACGTCGCTCGCTTTTTACTCCGTAAAGTTGCCCTCAATTTCTTTGCAGGATTTCCCGGTCGGCGGTAGACTCTCCGATCATCGCGGGCCACGCGTTGTTCGTTTTCGCTTTTCGCGTTCGCAGACTGGGGATTTTCAGTTTTCGGCCGCGTCATTCTGCTCTCAGGATGAGCGAAGAATCAGCATGGGCATGAGCAGGCTTTCGACGGCATCTCGAAACCTGATAAAGATGTGGAGAGTCGCCGTGATCGATGAACGCGAGCATACCGAAGTTACATTGCAGATCGGCGAATCCATTCGAATTGGCGATGCGGTCGTCTCGATCATCGAAACCCAGGACAATCAAGCTGCCGTCCTGGTGGAAGAGTTGAGTTTCGTCGACGAGTTCAGTTCCGAGGCTCCGCTTTCCGCGTGGCAGCCATTCTGAATGCGTTCCCCTCCGCTCGAAGGTCGACTCGTGACTGCCGCATGGAGAGCACTATTTGCGGGACGCTGCGACTGCCAGTTGCCGAGCGAACCATTCGGCGATGATCGATTCGCCCGTTTCTGAGTTGCCCGGCGCTCGATCGATCAGACTCAGATCCTGCGCTTCGACCAGTTGCCTGATCAGTTCATCCCTCGGCTGGCTTTCGCCCGCGGGCTCGGCAACCGAAGGGTGAACGACGACACAATCCCACGTCGGCGGTCCGAAATTCAGCGACCAGTTCATCGTCCATGCGAACGAACTGGCGAACGCCTGGTCGGTTTCAGCAGTGGCTGTTCGCGGCACGGCGATTAGAACGAGGTCAGGCTTTAATGCTCGTACTCGCGTTTTGGCGTCCTGTTCGATCTGTGCGAGCGATAGTCCTTCGACGGACCAGGTTGTGATCTCGACCTGAATATCGCCGGAACGGCTTCGCAGCGCTGATTCAATCATTGAGTCGTACGGTGCCATTGCCAGAACGCGGACTGACTTCTTGTCCCTGATTCTGGCATGCGTTTGCTGAAGCGCCGGCTGCAGGGGCGGCACGTTTGCGAGCGACATTTCCAACCCGGTTATCGTCCGAGCCAGTTGCTCGGCCATGCTCTTGTGCCCGGCCATGTTCGGGTGAATCGAGTCGCTCATCAGAAGACGCCAGTCGAATTCAGCATTAGCTCGTACGGCACTTAACTGTCGATACGCGTCGCAGACTGGAACGTCGAGTTCAATTCCGACATCGCGCACGACATCGCAGTATTGAATGAGCTTGTCAGTCGGGCGGGACGGAGTGTCGACCACATTGTTCGGAGTGGCGAGCACGACTTCCGCACCGACACTGCGGCACTTCTGGATAATCGTTCGCAGGTTGGCGCGGTAATCGTCCAG
>CALDJX010000452.1 GCA_937899075.1 uncultured Planctomyces sp.
TGTCTTTGCCAATCTGGTAGAGCTCGATGTCCCCCGTGCCGTCGAGATACTCGATGAGTTTCCAGTCACGTTCACGAATGCTGCCGGCCGGTCGGTCGTGGTGATAGTGAGGATAGTGCCAGTGCAGTGCGTCGCGCTTGAGTTGCGCGAGTGGATCGGAAAGCAATGGCTTCAAACTGTGTCCATCGACGGTTTGGTTCTGCGGTAAGTTTCCACCAGCCAGTTCAACGACTGTCGGATAGAAGTCATAAGTGATCGTGGGCTCAGAACAGACTGTGCCGCCCTTGCTAAGCGGCGGGTACTTCACGATCAGCGGCACACGAACTCCGCCTTCGTGCAATGATCCTTTTTCACCCTTCAGAGGAGCAAGATCGGCAACCGTGTCATCCGCGTGTTCGCGGTAGTCGTAACGTCGATAGAGGCCACCGTTGTCTGAGGTAAAGATGATCATTGTGTTATCACTCAGTCCGTTGTCGTCAATCGCATCGATAACTCGCCCAACCATTTCGTCACAGTGTTCAATCATCGCGGCGTACACGGGATGCGGGAGTTCGCGTTTCTGCTCCGCCGATTTCCGCCGGTACTTCTCGACCTTGTCCGACATCGCTCCCAACGGAATGTGAACGGCGTAGGGTGACAACATCAGAAAGAATGGTCGCTTGTTGTTTTCCTTGATAAAGTCGACACACTGATCCGCTTCAAAGTCTGTCCGGTATTGATTCGTTCCGGGCTTTAGATCGGGCCGTCCCTGAACGCGGTATTTACCCGGCAGATGCGGTCCGTTGATCACAGCCGAGAAGTCATACCCCTGCCGATCGGGTTGATACTGCGGTCCGGTACCGAGATGCCATTTCCCCACGTAGCCGGTCGTGTAACCCGCTGACTTGAGAGCTTCAGCGATAGTAACCGTATCAAGTGGCAACGCCATGGTGGGGCGCGGCGTAATCACTCGTTCAAACGGTCGCCAGTGACCAGGAATATGAGCCGTAATACCGATTCGGGCCTGATTCTGCCCCGACTGCAAAGCACATCGCGTCGGCGAACAAACGGCTCCGGCAGCGTAGAAATCGGTAAACCGAACTCCTTCGGCAGCCAGCCGATCAATCCGAGGAGTCTCCACGAAATCGTTGCCATAGCACCCGACATCCTTCCAACCCAGGTCGTCAATAAAGATCAGCACGATGTTGGGCTGATCGGCAGCATTGGCAATGTGTGGCAAAAGGCCGCACAGCAGTGCAAGCGCCGCGCACAGGACGGTGTTTCTACAGTTCTTCATGGACTTGAATTCTCTTTGGGGTCTTGTTCACTTTTGAAACTTGTCGAACCAACTCTGCACTTTCAGGCCTGGATGCTGATTTGCCGGGATCATTCGGGCCAACGGCTTCTTCGTCTTCATGTGCTCCGGTTTGTTCGCGAGGTTTGTCCATTCGTTGGGATCGACCCTGTGGTCATACAGTTCTTCGGAGCCGTCTTCGTAACGGATGTAGCGCCAGCGTTCGGTTCGAATCGATGTGTTGCCTTCTCCGTAAGATGAAATCGCTGGCGGACGGGGAGAGGACGGCTCGGCCAGTTGGGGCTTGATGGATGTTCCGTCGAGCCACTCGGGAGTGTCGAGTCCTGCGAGATCGACCAAAGAGGGATAGACGTCGATCAGGCTGACGGGTTGAGTGCAGGTGGAACCGGTCTTGATTCCGGGGCCGTGGACGATGAAGGGAATGTGCGTGGTCTGTTCCCAGATGGCTCCCTTGCACCAGTGTTTCTTCTCGCCCAGATGCCAGCCGTGGTAGCTCACCAGCATCACGAAGGTTTCACGCCCGCGCGGGTTCTGTTTCAGTTGCGTGACGAAGCGGCCAATTTGACGATCGACAAAAGCAATGGATGCGTGGTAGGCACGGATGGTCGCGTCCCACTCATTGTTGGCGACAATGTATTCGTGATCGCTCAAGCCTTTGTGAAGCGGTTTGTGGGCGTGCGTTCGAGCAAGACGGCGAGCGAACTCCGGCATGTCGTCCCAGTCATCCACGCCGTCAGGTTCGGCGGGGCGTCGGATTGATTCGAGCGGAAATTGATCGAACCAGGGCTTCGGCACCTGCAAGGGACGATGCGGACGGTAGAAGCCGACCGACATGAAGAGCGGTTTGTCAGTGACGGTCTGCCATTGCTCGGTCGCCCACGTTGCGACCTTGTAATCTCCCATCTTCTCGTCAGCGACGTCGAGAGCATAGCCGTCGTTGGGTGCTTTCAAGGCATTGAACTTGTCCTCGCCCTTCGGAGGCTTGGGATCTCGTGGCCTGTTGAATAACGAATCGCCCACCTTTCCGGGATTCCCATGGAAGACTTTGCCGCCGCTGGCAACGCGGTAACCGCTGTCCATGAAGAACTGTTGAAGCGTGGGCGTCGTGGTTTTCGTTTCGTTGCGATCTTTGGCGTTGAAATAGGTTCCTGTCTTGAAGGGATAGACGCCGGTCAGCAGGCTGGTGCGCGAGGGACGACATTGAGGCGAGTTGCAGTATGCGTGAGAGAAAAGCATGCCGCTGGCGGCGAGGGCGTCGATGTTGGGCGACTTGGCGTCGGGATGCCCACCAAGACATCCCACCCAGTCGTTCAGATCATCCACGATGATGAAGACAATGTCGGGGCGTGGTTTGTCGCTGGCCCAAACCGTGGCTGTTGTGGATGCGACGGCCACTACGACCAGGAGGCACCTGAAGATGAAAGTCGAGTGAGTCATGTGTGATTACGTCCGGAAGGGGGTGTTCGTGAGCCAGGGGAAAAGCACGTGCCGTTCGTAGCGGAAGTCGTCGAGACTTTCGGAAATTCACCGTGTTGACCGAAACTCTTGACGAGTACCGCTACCGAAATCTCTTTAGGTGTCGATCGACTACATTTGCGGATCGTTACTCACATGTTTGATCAAAGTTTGGCGTACAACATGACCGTTGGCCTGAATCTGTCTACTCTTTTCTTCTCGCACGTCGGCGCTTTGGCGGAGCCGGTTGTTTCTTACTGGAAACTCTGCCGGCCTGGCGTTCGGTTGGGTCATACCAATCTGTGAGAAGGCCGCTGAGTTCCAGCACGAGATCGGGCTTCTTTGAAGCGAGGTTGACCTTCTCGTCAGGATCACCCTTCAGATCATACAGCTGGGGGGCCCCACCTTCGGGCGCATATTTCATTTTTCCCGGCGCTCCATCGTAGGTCAGCAGCAGCTTGTCGTGGCCGCGGATCACCCAGCGATACAGAAGCGACGCCTGGGGATTTTCGATGTCGGCGATGTCGTGGGCAAACGATTCGCCGAACAACGTATTTCGCTCGATGGCCTTTGCAGACTTCAGTTCCGGAAGAAGATTAAGCCCAGGGAAATCGTGCGGACCGGTTGCTCCAGCGGCTGCCAGAACGGTCGGGACAAAATCAATCGACGAACAAAGTTCAGGGCGGTCGGCTGCAGGAATGGTTCCCGGCCAGCGGAACATGATCGGCGTACGCGTTCCAAATTCGTTGGGGCTGCGTTTGGATCGTGGTGCGTAACTGCCTTTCTCGGTCTGAATCCAGCCGTTGTCGCAGACGTAGACGAAAATCGTGTTTTCTTTGAGGCCCGAGTCGTCGATGTGATTGACCAAAGCGCCGCAGGTTTCATCGAACCATTCACACATCGCGTAATATTTCGCGATCCGTTCGTGAACTCCCTTCGCCGTGTACTTCTCAAGCAGCCGTGCCGGAGGAGTGTGCGGTGTATGTGGCATGAACGGTGCGTACCAAACAAAGAACGGCTTTTTTGCTGCCACGCTACGATCGATAAAATCGGTGACCGGCCCCAAACCATCGCGTCCGATCCTGAGACCCGCATCGCCGTGTCGTCCGCCCTTGTTGGGAAACCCCTTGGTCATGCCCTCAGTAAATCCGCCTCGTTGATAAGAACCTTCCCACCACTTACCGCTCTGGTGGCTGACATAGCCCTTCTTCGCCAGCCACTGAGGAAGGGCACCAGTCTGATCAATGTGCGAGATGAGGAGTTCTCTCGCATCCTTGCCCGCCTTCTCAGCGTGAGCCTTGTTGGCAGGCGTGTTCGCCGGATCGTTTCCGGTCGTTTTGTTCTGGTGCGAATACAGGCCAGTGATCAGCGTCATCAACGAAGGCCGGCATAACGCAGTCGGAACATAACCTCGCCGGAACAACGCGCTTTCCGATGCGAGTTTGTCGAGATGAGGCGTTTCGATTTCCGGATGCCCCATGAATCCGTAATCGGTATAGCCCTGGTCATCGGACAGAATCAAAACGATGTTAGGCGGCTTCGATTCAGCGGCGGTCGCGGTTGATACGATCAAACAGAGTGGCAGCAGGCTGCGAATCATATTCATATTCTTCTTCATAGAGCCGGTTTGAAAACTATTGGTAACCCGACGCGGCAGCGAGGGAGAAATTGCGTGAGAAAGTCAGGCAGGATCTCAGAATGCGGTATAGCGTAATTAGACCGAGGTTCTCGCACAAAGGCACGAAGCCACGAAGAAATTGGTCCCGCCTTTGTGTCTTCGTGCCTTTGTGTGAGATTTTTGGGATTTGGTTGCGAGTGCGCCGCATCGGCGATCACTAAATCATTTCTGAAAGTACTCGTGCGCGGAATCACCGCTGCTGATGAGGTACGCGATTAGATCAAGAATTTCGCCCTCCGTCATCCGATTGAACAGGCCCACTGGCATCGGTGATGTCTTCGACACGATCAGTTCGTCAATTGTATTTCGATCGATTGTGACCTGCTTGTTGGGGTCTGTGAGGTCTGTGTTAAGCACCAGAATATCGCCATCTTTTCTGACACCCAGGTTGACGATGACACCGGTGTGAACAAGGCCTTCGTCTGTGAGGATTGACACGGCCGAAAATTGGTCGTTGATAACCTTGCTGGGATTGATCACCTGATCCAACAGATCATGGGCCGAATAGCGTCGGCCGGCAGTTGTCAGATCCGGTCCGGTCATGCCTCCCTGATTGCTGAAGCGATGGCAGGCGTAACATCCGGCTGCGGCAAACATCGCGCGGCCGTTGGAAAAGTCTCGTTGCTTGAGTTCTGTTCGAGCTGCCTGTGACAATTCATCCAGCGTCCATTTGGTTTCTTTTCGA
>CALDJX010000453.1 GCA_937899075.1 uncultured Planctomyces sp.
TGGCGAAATCGGTCACGCTGGGATCCGACTCGAACTGATGCGAGCGACCGTCGTAAAAATGTGCGAACTTCATCGGCACGTGAAAGCCGTTAGTGCCGGTCGGTGAGAGGGCACTCAGTTCCTGGCCGTCCTCGCGGATGCGCTGGCGGCAAAGGTTGATGTGCCAAGGCAGACTTTGCGTGGGATGTCTACCCACCACCTGATTCAGTGGATCGTTCTCGTCAGCGGTGACAGGAAAGCGAATCTCGACAGTCCAGTGGTCGTCAGCGATGTACGTGGCGACTTCGGCCTTCGAGTCCCAGCCGAACCATTGCCCTGTGGCTGCACCACGATCCAGATCGACGACGTGACCGGCGGGGCTGATGGCGATTTGATAATACGAGTGCGTTTCGGTGGCGAGTTCGATTTCGATCACATCGCCGTGCCAGATGGCCTGATCGTCATCGCGAGTCGAGGCCGAGACGGGTTTCTCGCCGGGATGTTCATCGCAGCGAATCGCGAAGTACAGATTGCTGCCCTGCCATCCGGCTTTGAACGTGGTTCCGAACGTGGGTGTGCGACCGGTCTGCAGCTCACGGAATTTTCCCGTGGCAGCGACTGGGCACTTCTGCCAGTACTCGTCGTCCAGCTTTCCGTCGACGACGATGTCGTGCGCATCACCGACGAGCCGCACCTTGGGCACGGGACCACGTTTCTGGCCGAGCTGCTCGGTCTTCATACGCAGGCCCTTGAGGTAGTCGTCGATGAGGGCGATGCGCTGGCCGTAAACGCTGGTGGTGTCGGCTTTGGCTTTCACTTTGTCGAAGAGTGCGAGTGCTTCATCGGCCGTCGCCTTCTCCGCTTCCATCACGCTCCAGTTCGACTCGCAGTAGGTGAAGAAGGCGAGTATCTCCTGTTCGGCGGGGCCGTAGAACAGGCGGCAGTATTCGCGCAGCATCGCGTCCACATCAGCGTCCTTGCCGCCCCAGTACATACGGGCGGTGAAATAGACCATGAAGTGATTGAAGCCGATGCCTTTGGTCGAGAAATCCTGCGCCACGCTGAGCCAGATGTCCTCGCCCGCCGAGACACCCTTGGTCGCGCGGACGCTGTCGCCGATCGCGTGCGCGGAGAAGCTGGGCAGATACCAGCCTCGACTGGTGAAGGGATAGTTTTCGAAGATCAGCAGCGGATTGTCGGTCTTCTTTGCCCATGCGGCTCGCAACGCGTCCGGTGCGGATTCGCCTTCGCCCTTGACGCCGCCTTTGTTGATCGGACGCCGACCACCGACGATGCACACCTGCACGTTCGGTTCGAGCTTTTCGATCTTCAGCGGCGGCAGCGTGTAAACGCCATACGCACAGTTCAGCACCTTCGCACGCGGATGCGACTTCGCGATCTCCTTCGCCACGCGATTGACGAAGTCCCACACGTGGTCACTGAGCAGGCCGCGTTCGTTGCGTTCGGGCGAGTCCTTGCCTTTGCACTTTTCACACTGGCAGATCGCGGTGTAGCCGTCCGGCGGCATGATGGAAACGGTCTCGAACTGGTAGGTATCAAGCAGCGTCCGCGCCCACCGCACGGTCTCGTGGAACAGCTCGTCGTTCGAGTAACAAACCTGGCACTTCGAGTCGCCGGGTTTGAAGTCAGTCTTGCCGCCGTAGATCGCGAACCAGTCCGGATGTGCGTCGAACACTCCCTGATGGTTCGTCATGGTGGAAATGCCGTGAGCGATCTGCAGACGCTCATCATTGCGCAGGCCGAGCCGCATGACCCACATCGAAGTTTCGAGGCCGGCAGTGCTGAAGCGGAAGTTGAACTGCCGCAGTGGAAAATCGGGGAGCACGGTTTCGTCAATCTGCGGCAGTGGAATCGTCTTCATCGACGGCAGTACTTCGCCGAGTTCGCCCGGCAGGTACCAGCGCGCACCGAGCTTGCGCAGGTAACCGCACACCGCGTTGAAGCTGCCGCGTTCATCGAGGCCCCAGATTTCGAGCGTCTCTTTTGGCTCCGTCGTCGCGCCGTCGGGTTTTCCGGTATCGCCGGGGAGTCGCAGGCGGTTCTTGTACAAACCGCGAGCCGGCATGCCGTAGGGCGCGCCGACAATCTTTTCCCATTCGGCCTGAGCCCGCGGGATGTCGCCGTTGTTCTTCGCAAACGGCTCCATCGGCGTGAATTCGCGGTCATCGCCGACGAGCGCCATCCAGTCCGGTCCCGTCGCGATGCGATAGGCACCCGCCTTTAAGCCATTCGCCTGCACTGGATTCTGCGGACTCGCGCCAATGAAGATCTTGACTCGGTCGTCCACTGGTTGCGTGACGATGGGCAGTCGCGCTCCGCTGATCTCCTCAATCTGCATCCGAAACTCATGCGCGGCGACCCGTTGCATGCGCGTGGGATTTCGCGAGATCACGATCACCGCTTTGGGAATCCCGTTTTCAACGATGAATTGATCCGCCGCATAGCCGGGAGCGGCGAAAACGGTAATCAGTAGAACAATGTGAAATGTGCTGCGTGCTGTCATGTTGAAATCGTCTCACGATATTGTCGGCGTCACGGTGGGACATGATGTCTTCTCGCGGCTGGCTGGCGGCGGGCTTAAGTCGATGATCGTTGCGGTCGTCGATACCGGCTGGCTCAGGCGACGGGCTTCTTCAGGATCCCGTTGACAACCTTTGCTGGCTGGCCGTCGGTCAGGCTTTCCTGTCTCGTCGAACGTTCAAACACGAGGTTGTGGTGATCGAGACCGAAGAGGTGCAGCAGTGTGGCGTGGTAGTCGAAGTGCGTGACAGGGTCGCGGATTGCTTCGAATCCCAGTTCGTCCGTCTCGCCGTGGATGTAGCCGCCTTTCACGCCGCCGCCGGCGAGCCACATGC
>CALDJX010000454.1 GCA_937899075.1 uncultured Planctomyces sp.
CCAAGTTTTACTTCTACTACTCGACGATGAACGCGGGGAAATCGACGACTCTGCTCCAGTCGAGTTACAACTACACCGAGCGGGGCATGAATCCGCTGGTGCTGACTCCGCAACTGGATGACCGGTTTGGTGAAGGAAAAGTCGCATCACGGATCGGGCTGAAGGCAGAGGCGACGACGTTCGTTCCGACGGACAACCTCTTCGAACGAATCGGTGAATCGCACCAGCAGCAGACGGTGCATTGCGTCCTTGTCGACGAGGCACAGTTCCTGACAAGGCAACAGGTTCGACAGCTCAGCGACGTTGTTGACGATCTTGATATTCCAGTCCTCGCTTACGGACTGAGAACCGACTTCCAGGGTAACCTCTTCGAAGGCAGTCAGAACCTGCTTGCCTGGGCCGACAGCCTGACCGAGATCAAGACGATCTGTCACTGCGGCCGCAAAGCGACGATGGTGCTGCGGCTTGGTGAAGACGGTAAGCCGGTCCGCGACGGAGCGCAGGTCAAGATCGGCGGCAACGAGACTTACATGTCCGTCTGCCGGAGACACTTCAAAGAAGGCATCGCTACGCGACAAACGAATGAGCTTCCTTTCAAAGACTGAATACGTCTGTCGTAGGGCCGGCTCCACCTGACAAAGCCTCTGGATTCGGCTGGGCGAGCGAGAACAACGCATAGTCGACGCACGGCACGACTCGCACGGACGCTCCCTGGCACGACAGCCCCAGTGCGAAGGTCGGCCCGCAAAGATCATCGACTTTCCAAATTTCCGTTGTTACTTATCGAGTGTGCCAGGGTTCGGTCAGTGGTTTGGCGCCGTTCAGTTCGCCATAACCGGCTCCTGTTGTGCCGGCCGGATTTGCTCCAAAGTATCGATCGTCGACGGGCTCCGAAGCTGGCTGCCAGCGGACGTCGACAGACAGTCTTGTCCGGTTGGTCGGTGAGCAATTATCAAAAGAACCGTGCATCGTGGTCATGCCGAACAGGATGACGTCGCCGGGCTCAAAGTTTGTCGTCAGCAATTTCGAGCTGCGACTGCGAGCAAACTCGACGGCATCGTCCATCATCTGGACCTGCGGCGACTCTTTCGAGTTGTAGTCGATCTGCTGAATCGGTTTGATCAGATCGTCGAACCGGTGCGAATTCTCCAGCACAAACAGGGGACCTTCTGTAGTGGGAATGTCGCCGATCGCCGTCCAGGCCGTGACGACGTTTTTCGTCCCGCGAGAGAAGAACGGCAGATCGTAGTGGAGAAACGTGAAACGTCCCGGAACGCCGGGACGGAGAAAGATGAAGTCGTAGCCGCGCGACGGCTCACCAAAGAGTGTGTCCAGGACGTACTTCATTTCCTGGCCGTGGGTCACTCGTCGAAGCGCCGGTCCTTCGCTGATCGACTGCCAGAATTTCCCGAGGTCAGCGTCTTGTTCTGCACGCTCGCTGCGTCCGGTAAAGATGCCATCCCGCGGCGGCTCGGAAATCTCGCCGACGTCCGCCAGACGACAAAACACTTCGTGACGGGCCATCGCGATCGGAGACGGGCCGATTACGCCTCGCAGAAAAACGTAACCATCTTCCGCCATCCGAGACTGCAATGCTGACGAGTCGGACATCAACGCGGTGCTGTCACGAAATTCTCCGAGAACATCGGGCGGCACTGGTTTTCCGTGAACGCGACAATCAAACATCCGGAGAAGCCTTTTGAATTTGTGTCGACGATATCGGCAGTTAATGTAGGTCAGGCTCGGCCTGACGAAATTTGCGGTGCGGTTCAAAGTTGCTTTTTGAACAGAAGCAAACTGCGGGAACGATCGGACCTGCGGGAACAATGGGACTTCGTCAGGCGGAGCCTGACCTACGACTCGACTCGTTGCGAACAGGTTTTTATCGCCAGCTCGATGTATCATCAAACCGCTGGCGATATCGGTCCTCTGGAGTTTTCAAAATGAATGAGACGGTTCGACAAATCTGCACCGCCATGATCATTGCACTGGCAATGTCTGGTCGAACTTCGGCAATCGACACCGTTGAACTGACAACCGGTGCGAAAGCGACGGGCACGATTAAGTCATATTCCGGCGACGATGTCGTCATTGATGTGAAGGTCGGAAAGCGGACGCTTCAGCAGCGGTACTCGAAGGATCGTGTGAAGGCGATTTTCGTCGATGGCAAACAGGTCGACATGAAGACGGGCGTAACTTCGGCCACACCGTCGACAGGTCGAGCCGAACGGTCTCGTGAAGACATCATCGCCGAGATCGATCGCGAAGGGAAAACCGCTCCGGAATGGTACGACGCGACGCCGTTGAATTATCCGGAGACGCTGGACCTTGCCTGGCCGATGCCGCCTCCCAAAGGATGGAACAGTTCAAAGAATGTCGGGCAGTTCATCTGGGATCGGATCAACCCGAACGCGAACAAGTGGCGAGAAGGGGTGTGGCAACGAATCCTGGCGGGGTTAAGTTTTTGCGGTATCAGGAGTT
>CALDJX010000455.1 GCA_937899075.1 uncultured Planctomyces sp.
TAACGAGTGTGTTGTCAGCAAGACCCTGCTTCTTTAAGGCGGCCATGACGCGCTTGACTGAATGGTCGACCTCCATCACGAAATCTCCATACACGCCGAGCTTGCTCTTACCTTTCCAGTTGACGCCAGGGCTTGTCGGAGTGTGCGGAGCCGTCAGTGCCAGAAAGAGAAAGAATGGATCGTTCTGCTTCTGTTTGGCGATGAACGCTTCGGCTTCCGAGTAAAAAGTTTCCAGGACTTCATGGTCCTGAAAATTCTTTTCTGCAGGACCAACCCGGTTGAACGCACTCCAGCCTTTCTGCGCCGTGACTTCGCCCTGCCACACGTTGTTCCGGGCAAAAACGTACGGGAACATGTCGAGCGAGCCGGGCAGGATGAAACTTTCGTCAAAGCCAAACTGCGGCGGCCCATACGTCAGCGGCTTTGTGAAATCGACGTTTGTCGGACCTTGCGTTTTTCCGTCAAAGGTGGTCATCGCCGTGCCAAGATGCCACTTGCCCACGTAGCCCGTGCGGTAACCGGTTCGCTGAAGAACTTTGCCGAGCGTTGACTTCTCAGTGTCGGGTCGAGGTCCGACAAAGCCCCACGGGCCACTGTTGACGGTCGCTCCGTAACGCCAGTTGTAGCGACCTGTCATCAGTGCTCGACGAGTCGGACTGCACACTGATGCGTTTACGTGCGCATCGGTAAATCGCAACCCGCCGGAGGCCAGCGCGTCGATGTCTGGAGTCTCGATCAGGCAACGCTCACCGCCGTAACAGTGAACGTCACCAATCCCGAGATCGTCAGCGAGGATGAATACGATGTTCGGTTTCGTCGCCGAGACGTCCGTGGGAAGACCCCACAGAATCGCGACGAAGAGAAATAAGAAAACTCGCATTCAGTTATCCTTGAGAACCGTCACGACTGAGCGCGAACTTGCCGATCCGACAGAGCGTGACGAATCGAACTTCGCGGGTCAGACGTTCGGCACACGAACGTCGTTGCGTCGACGGTGGCAGAGAATCACTTCCGTTTCTTAGGTTCGGATGTGACGTTGTTCGCGGGGATCGGGCTTTCGAATCCGAGGTACATCTCGGGCTTCACTCCTCGAGCGTATCCGCCGCCTCGGAAAGTGTTTGGCTGGTACTTGCCGACAAAGTCAATCGGCGAGTCGGCAACGATTTTGCCTTCCAGTCCGAGCAGCCAGTAAGTCGCGTTGACGATCATGCGGCGGTAGCCATCGTTGACGATGTCTTCGGATGCTCCGTAGAGCGAAGTAAAGACGCGTCCCTTTTTGCCATTTGCGCCGACGTATTCCCGAGTCCATTCAGATGCCATCGGTGGTTTGCTGGCGTCCGGTTTCCCATCGGCCTGCATCGTCATTAGTGGTTGAGCGATCGTCAGGATGTTCCAGTCATCCTGCGGCACGGCGTTATAAGCACCTGCTTGAATGTGGACGTCCTTGACGCCGATCAGAATCGGGTGACTCGCTTTTTCTGGAACGATCGTGATTCGAGTGCTCTGCTGGTGGTTTCTTCCGTAGTGCCCCACCCACGTCTGACCCAGAACCTGGTGACCGAAACCCAGTTCGTAACCTTCGGTCTTTGCCTGGAAGTCATACTTCGAATAGACGCTTTCCTTGTTCCCATACTTGAAACCGTGCGTCGACGTTCGAAGGCCCATGACTGGTCCGCCGCGTTTCAGGTACGCATCGATGTGCTTCATCTGCTCATCGGGCAGAGCCTGGAATCTCGTAAACATGATCATGCAGTCGGCAGTCGCGAGAGCTTCCAGGCCGGGAATGTTCGATTCGCCAGCCTTGACCTCTCCGTTTTCATCGAGGCCGAACAGCACGGTGCAGTCAAACCCGTGGTGCTTTGCCAGAATTCGAGCCATGGCGGGAAGAGTTTCTTCGCCGCGATATTCGTGGTCGCTGGCGATGAAGACGAGATGTTTTCCCTTCGCCAGAGACTCTGTCGCCTTGTACTTAACCGGGTTGGCTGCGGCGTTGGCCGATGAGGGAGTTGGCTCAGCAGCAACGGCGACTCCTGAGGCAACCAGAAGAGCAATTTGAATAAGATTGAGGCAGCGAATCATCGTTTTGTTTCCTGCGTTGTCGGGTTGATGTTTAGAACACGTCTCAGCATGGCATCTGGCTTCCTGGTTCGCCACCTTGCCGACGTTTCAAAAGGGGCGATCAAAGCAGGTTCAACCGACGCCTCGCCGCGGCGTAGCAGAACGCACGAGATGACAAAACTGCCGCGCGTCTCGAAATCGGGAAGCTATTTCGGACACAATCCCAGCGTGGCTGGTTTGTGAGAGATACGGCTGTCAGTCTTCGTTTCGAATCAGCTGTCAACCAAATCCTGGAAACGGGATCTTTCCACCAGACTCAACATGCACTTTGACATAAGACTGATTGTCCAATCCACGGCTTCAGGCACTTTACAGACCTGTATCAAGGAGCAGATCGATGGCCGATTTCAAGGTCACTCAGATTGACGACAATTTCGACTTCGACAATCTTTCCTGGTGGGATGTTGTGATCATCGGAGCCGGGCCGGGCGGACTGGCAGCCAGTCTGACGACGGCTCACCGCGCATTGACCACGCTGGTCATCGAAGCCAAAGACACGCCTGGCGGGCAGCCTCAGTTTCTTTATGCGGATAAAAAGATCGTCGACGTTCCCGGTTTTCCCGACGGTATCTCGGGACAGGAATTGTCGGATCGGACTTATCGACAGGCTGTCGATGCTCACGTGCAGTTTCGATTCAACGAAGAACTGACAGCGATCGAAGACACCGATCAGGAAGTTCAAGGCGACGTTCTTAAAAAAGTCGTCACGAGTAAAGGCAGTTTTCTCTGTCGTAAGGTCATCCTGGCCTGCGGACTGCTCCACTATCCACGACGCATGGCGATTCTGGACGCACTGGAATCAGACGTCGTTCACTATCGGTCGCCGCGAGTCAAAGACTACGAAGGAGCCACCGTGATCGTCGTTGGCGGCGGCGACTCGGCACTCGACGCTGCCGTGATGGCGCTTCAACGAGGGGCTCGCGTTGAGGTCATCATTCGTAAAGAACCGTCCGGCAAAGCCGACACGCTGAACCATGTTGTGGAACTCGGCGGAGTGATTCACACGTCGGCCGAAATCACAGATGCCACATTGAACGACGGAGTGATCAGCACGGTGCTGAACGACGGCACTAAGATTGACTGCCAGCACGCCGTCATCCAAATCGGTTTCCTTTCGGCAAAGGACACTTTCGAAGGACTCGGGCTGACGCTCAACAGCGAAGGCGCCGTCGCCATCGATCCGTACTTTGAAACCAGCCGTCGAGGAATTTTCGCGGTCGGCGACGTCCACGGAGACATCAAGCTGATCGCCGTCGCCTGGGCCGAGGGCATTCAGGCAGCCATCCACGCATTCCGTGAAATTACCAGCCCGTTCTGGTTGAACGAAAAGCGACTGAACGACAACAAGCTGGCACTCATCGCCGAGCGGCTCAGCTCCGCAGCGATGCAGAAACGCGAGTGAATCTTGTAGCGACGGCGTATTTGGTTTCTGAGAAAATTTCCACGAAGACTCACCGTTTTCGAAAAGTAGGCTGGAACAAGCACCGCGCAGTTCCGGCAGCACGACAACGCTGAAATGCCGGAACTGCGCGGTGCTTGTTCCAGCCTACAACTCACTGTTTCGTTTCCAATGATGTTTTGATCGAGGCACCGTGTGACCATGCAGCTAATTCTGGCCCTGATCGTTGCCTGCCAGGCGGAACCGACACCACCGGCTTCACATTGCCGGATTGAAGTTGTCGAGAAAAGTTCCGGTTGGCCGGTTCCGCTTGTCCAGCTTCGGACGGTCAACGAATCTCGATTCGTGACTGACAATGCCGGCATCATCGTTCTCGACCAGCCCGAGTTAATGGGTCGAGAAGTCTTTTTTCACGTCGAAGGTCACGGTTACGAAGTTCCTGCCGACGGGTTCGGTTACCGGGGAATTCGGCTCACACCGAGTCCCGGCGAAATTCACCGAGTCGAAGTCAGCCGGACGATCATCGCTCAACGGCTGGGACGGCTGACTGGAGCGGGCCTCTTCGCAAACTCGCAGCGCAGCGGGCAGGAACAGACATGGCGCGAGTCAGGCGTGGTTGGTTCTGACAGTGTTCAGACGGCGGTCTATCGCGGGCGACATTTCTGGCTGTGGGGCGACACGAGTTTGTTCCATTATCCGCTCGGGATTTTTCATTCGAGCGCCGCGACCACCGACCTGAGTCCGCTCAATTCTTTCGAACCGCCTCTGCGCGTGAAATACGAGTACTACCGCGACGAAAATGGCCGCCCGCGCGGCGTTGCAAAGCTGCCTGGCGATGGCCCAACGTGGCTCAGCGCGATGGTCAGTCTTCCGGACAAAAACGGAACTCCGCGCCTCGTCGCTTCTTACGCCAAGATTAAGCCGCCGCTCGATGCGTATGAGAAAGGGCTTTGCGTATGGAATGACGAGTCTCAGAATTTCGAGCGGCTGAAAGTCGTCTGGTCAAAATCCGACGGCACTCCGAAATCAACGCCGCAGCCAGATGGCCATTCAGCATTCTGGAAAGACGAGACCGGAAAAGAGTGGGTGCTGTTCGGCAATCCGCTGCCAGCGCTGAAGTGCCCAGCCACCTTCGAAGCCTGGCAGGACCCAGACCAGTGGCAGACGTTGAACCCAGTGAAGGCACTGACCTCGGCAAGCGACGACTCAGAAGTGCGACTTCACAGCGGGTCGATCGCGTGGAATCCGTGGCGCAAACGATGGGTCACGATCTTCATGCAGTGGTTCGGAAAACCGTCGGCATTCGGCGAGTTGTGGTATGCGGAAGCCGATCACCCGACGGGACCGTGGGGGCCGTGCATCAAGGTGCTCAGCCATCAGAACTACACGTTCTACAATCCGAGGATTCACCCGGAGTTCACGCCAGCCGACTCGCGGGTTCTTCTCTTCGAAGGAACTTACACGCAACAGTTCGCCGACAAGCCACATCCCACGCCGCGCTACGATTACAACCAGATCATGTACCGGCTGAATTTGACCGATGACCGGCTCAAGCCCGTGCAAAACTGACGATCCTTACTCCGGTTTCCGACCCGCGTAGAGCGTCGCGATGCCGAAGGTCAGCGGCGTCCAGGTGATGTCTGTCAGTCCGGCCTCGCGCATCAGGCCGGCGAGTTCTTCGTCCTGTGGAAACTGCGAGACCGACTGCGGCAGGTACTTGTAAGCCGCTTCGCTGTTTCGCGCCAGAAGCTGGCCGATGCGCGGCAGGATGTTGCGGAAGTACCAGCGGTAGACGGCTCCGAAAAGTTTGTTGCGCGGCATCGAAAATTCCAGAACCGCGACCTGACCGCCGGGCTTGCAGACTCGCGTCATTTCTTTCAGGCCGGCGACGGTGTCGCAAACATTTCTCAGCCCGAACGCGACGGAGACGATTTGATAGAGGTCCGACTCCAAAGGTAGTTCCATCGTGTCGGCCTGGTGGAACGTCAGCGGGGCTTTCGTGCTGGATGAACCGTTTGCCTCCGACGAGGCGGCCTCGACGGGGATGCCCATCTTCGCCGTTTTCACCCGAGCGATGTCCAGCATCTCCGGCGTGAAGTCGGTGCCGACAACGGCTGTCGTCCCGCCGGCTTTCTTCCAGTAGGCGATCGCCAGGTCACCGGTTCCCGTACACACGTCGAGAATCGGTGAGTCACCGTCTGGACGGATGCGGCGGACCGTTCTCCATCGCCAGTAGTAGTCCACGCCGCCGGACAGAAAATGATTCAGAAAGTCGTAACGCCCGGAGATCTCGCCGAACATCTTCTGAATACGCTCGCCCGACTTGTCGACCTGTTCAGAAGACTCAGCGGTGCCTTTTTCAGTGGCGGCCAAATTTGCAGATTCGGCGTCCTGCGATGTCGTATTGGATTCGGAGTTTTCAACAGCGTTCATCAGACGGGCTTTCGATTCGTGATTCCGTAGTTCTGCCAGCGTTGTGCCACAAGTTGTGCCGTTTCTTCGTCCACTTCCAAAGCGACCGGCCAAGCGCGAGGGTGTCCTTCTTCAGCCGACTTCGACGTCGCGTCGATGCCCATTCGATGCCCGACTCCGCGAACGGGAGCCGCATGATCCAGCATGTCGGCCGGGCCTGCGGAGAAGATTGTATCGCGACCGGGGTGCGAGTTCGCTCCGACCGCCGACCAGACAGCATCGTCGTTTTGCACGTCAACATTTTCGTCGACCACGACCAGCATCTTGACGTTGCTCAGCCGGTCCATTCCCCACAAAGCGTTCATCACTTTGCGAGCCTGCTGCGGCCACGACTTCCGAATGCTGGCGAACGCGATGTTGCGATGATCGCCCGAAGCCGGCAGTCGCAGATCGATCAGTTCAGGAATCGTCAGCCTGACCAGCGGAAGGA
Organism: uncultured Planctomyces sp.; assembly: GCA_937899075.1. Classification (GTDB taxonomy): domain Bacteria; phylum Planctomycetota; class Planctomycetia; order Planctomycetales; family Planctomycetaceae; genus JABMPE01. Next base: position 6,420 of record CALDJX010000455.1, read on the forward strand.
AAATTCGTTCGGCAGCGTGAGCCAGCCAGCCGTCTTCACTCGGCGGCGCCGCGGGGATGATGACGGGCAAAACCGGGTTCGCCCGGTGAGTGATCGCGGTAATGGTGACTCGAACGGCCAGGCAGCGAGTGTCGTAGTAGCCTGTTGGAGTTCCGATCGTTGAAGCATCGACGAAAGTTCGTGCCGGATCGATCATGCCTTCGAGAACGATTTCGGCATCGGCGGGAACGAGCGTCTCAATACTACGTCCGCGAATCACATTGACGTTTTGGCGTCTCAGAAATCCGGCGAAAACCAGAGGATCAACAAACGGCGGCAGAGGTGCTCCCGCAGCGAAAGTTACGGCCGGGTCGCCGCCCAACGCAATCGCGATCGAAAGTTGCTGGCCGGCTTTCTCCGCCTTCTTAACGAGCTGCCATTCGGAATCGTGAGGTGTCCAGTAAACATCGACCGTATTTCGATCGACAATCTGCACCGGAACCCGCGACACGTGCCGGACAATGGTCGGAGCTGATTCATCGGTTGAACTCCCACCGTCGTGCTGCTCCTCAATCAGAATCTGACCGGCGGTCAAAGTCGGCCGCGATTCCTGTCCCCAGCAAACCGGAACCGGAAGCCGAGCGAGGTCCACGTCGCTACCCATGTGGACGACCTGCTGCACCATTGCCGTTTCAACAGTCCGGACTGGCCATTGAGTCGCTTCGGCCAGATTCGGAACAAGATGTAATGCTTCGAGCCATCCGGACGGCAGACTCGGCCGCACCAGAGCCGTAATCCGATCGGCGATTTCTTCGAGCGACTCGACCCCCAGTTCTCGACAGGTTCGCTCGGCCGTGTTGAACAGTCCGGTGACAACGGGAATCGACTTTCCACCGACATTGTCAAACAGCAACGCCGGACTTCCAGGCTGCTCAGCCGCTCGCCGAGCAACAGCCGCCAGCTCAAGGTGCGAGTTGACCTCAGCGCTCACCCGAACCAACTCGCCCCGTTCGGCCAGCACGTCGAGAAACTCGCTGAGATGTTCAACAGGCATGTGAGCGTCCGGGTCAGGCGAAAGCAGCGGCGGCGCAAAAAACGAAACGGACTCCGATCGAGAACGGATTCCGGTCGAGAACGGATTCCG
>CALDJX010000456.1 GCA_937899075.1 uncultured Planctomyces sp.
ACCGAAACGCACGGCACATTTTTCGAGGCGGTCATACTTCGACGCCGTTCGTCTACCAGGTTCATCCCGGTGGATATCTGATCGGTCGGAACGTCGTTTTTGGCGGCGTCCCGCTGTCGTTGCTGGAAGGCGATCATGGAAAACTGATCATTCCCGATGTGACTCAGAAAGTTCTCTACTTCGTCACGGAAGACATCATTCAGGCTCGGAAACTGAACACCACGTTGTCGGAAGCCGGGACGCGAGCGGCACGCTTTCCGCCGAACTTCGATGAATCGGAGAAGCTGTTTCACAACTGGTCGCACTCCAGAGGCTATCTGCTTGATCATCCCGTGGCGGCGACGCACGACGATCAGACGACTCTTTTCTTTCGACCGGCCAAAGGCGGCATCGTGCTGAGGGCCAGGACGAAGGCATTCGTCAATCTGAACAGAGCGAGCTCGCGCCGTCGCCAATCAAAGGACGAGTGAATCGCCACGTCCCTGAACTGTCTCGATATTCGACGGGGACTTTGCACTGCTGATACGCCAGTGAGTAAACTCGTCGTTGCCGGTCATCAAATGCTGCCGAGGCGAATGAGCCATGACTGGATTTCACCGCAACCTCAGAAGGAATTTTGTCAATGAATTCGCACCGAGTGTTTTTCTGTTTCGCAGGACTTGCCGTTGCTGCGCTGTTTGTCACTGACTCAAACGTTTCAGCCGAGGACAAGAAAGCGAAGGTTCTGTTTGTCAGCCAGAGTGCCGGCTACCGCCACGGTTCAGTCAATCGAAAAGACAAAGAACTGGCTCCTGCCGAGATTGCGATGACGCAACTCGGGCAGCAGACCGGTTTGTTTGACGTTCACTGCACGCAGGATTGCGCTGCCGATTTCACGAAGGAAAACCTGAAGAACTACGACATGGTCATGTTTTACACGACCGGAAAACTACCGATCGCCGAGGCAGATCTGGATTATTTCTTCAAAGAATGGCTGACTCAGAAGGGGCACGGAGTCGTCGGGTTTCATTCGGCGACAGACACGTTCGGGGGTTACGAACCGTACTGGGACATGATCGGTGGCACCTTCAACGGGCATCCCTGGGGATCGGGCACGACCGTGACGATTTCCGTTCACGAACCAAACCATCCTGCCATGAAAGCTTTCGGTGGCGAGTCGTTCGAAATCAAAGACGAGATTTATCGCTACAAAAACTGGCAGCCGAAAAAGGTTCGAGTTCTGATGAGCCTGGACATGTCGAAGTGCAAACCGTCCGAGCCCTATCACGTCCCCGTGGCCTGGGTGAAGGAGTACGGCAAAGGCCGAATGTTCTACACAAACCTCGGCCACAATGACGGAACCTGGACCGACGAACGGTTTCTGAAATCCGTTACTGGCGGAGTCCGCTGGGTGATGGGTCTGGAAGAAGCCGACGCCACCCCCAATCCCGAGCTCTCGGCAAAAGAAGAAGCGAAAGCCAAAGCCGCATCGGGCAAGTAGGTGGTCGTTGTGTAGATGCCTCGAGTTGGTTTGCTGGTTCGTTCCAGGCATTGCCGTTGTCAACATGGAGTTTTTGATGAAGGCCTTTTCAGCGGCGGTGGCGGTCGTGTCTATCGTCGCAGTTTCCGGTTGCGGGAACGATCCGCCGGCACCGAGGAACGGCCAGAACAATGCCATTGTCAGTGAGCAGTCGGGTGTCGATGCCAATGCTCCCGCCGGGACGGTGATATTTCGCGGTGGCTACGAAACCAATCCCGTCGATCGAGGCCGACCGGTCGCTCTGATCGCGGCGGCACTGGGAGTCGAGACGGAAGTTTTCCGTCAGGCATTCAGCGGCGTAACACCCGCGCACGGCCGCGGACCATCAGAAGCGGAAGCACAGGTGAACAAGAAAGTTCTGCTGGACGCTCTCGGCAAGCACGGGATCACCAACGAGCGGCTCGATGAAGTTTCAAACTACTACCGGTACCAGCCCCAGTCGGGCGAGTTGTGGCAACACACTCCCGCGACGGCTACCGCCACGGTGAGTGATGGGAAAGTCGTCAGTGTGAAGATCACCCATCGAGGAGCGGGTTACATGACACCTCCGACCGTCGTGGTCACCGGACATCCGGACGTCAAGATCGAGGCAGCCATTGAGTTTACGCAGGATCTTAAAACCAATGGGCGTTTGGCATCGTTGACTGTTGTTGATTAGGTTGCACGTTCGCGGATCAGGTGAGGTTGCAGGCTTCAAACTTGTGCGAGTCATTGCTGCTCTGCCGCAACTGAAGTCGTCCGCGGGTGGCTCAGACAACTCCTTTTGAGTTGTCTGAGTGGCTTTGCCACAAGAGGTCGATGACTTGGACGTTAACGGTCATCACGACGGAAGTTCCTGTGCTGACGCAACGTGTTGACCCTCCGGGATTGTCTCAGCCACGGGCGAGAGATTTCTGTCGTCGTTGGAAAACCTCTTGTGCCTGCGGCACCCAGACAATCTAAAAGAGATTGTCTGATGCTACCCTGCTAAAATGCTCGATTCAGCAGCGTTGACCGAGGGTGGCCGTGATTGCTTGCAATCAGGGTCGCGCAGCGACAGGAACGTTTTTCACACAGCAGGCCTGAACAAAACCTCGTGCGGCTCCGCCGCCCCGGTTGCAAGCAACCGGGGCCACCCTCAATTTTCAGAATCAACCGGGGCCACCCGCGTTTTTGCACGCCTGCCGGAAGGGCACTCACGACGGAAGTTCCTGTGCTGACGCAACTTGTCGACCCTCCGGGATTGTCTCGGCCACGGGCGAGAGATTTCTGTCGTTATTGGAAAACCTCTTGTGCCTGCGGCACCCAGACAATCTAAAAGAGATTGTCTGGGCTACCCTGCTTAAGGACTAGTTTAGGCTAAACACTGCACACACTCGTCCCTCTCTTGAAAAAACTATTACCCAAACTAGTGACACGAAGAACGTTCGTTTTGAATATACAAACTGAAAACCATCGTCAGTACCTTCGCTGTCAACAAATACTCGATGATGATCTCGCTGCCGAATTCTCTCTTCACCTTCTACGATCCTCGTTGGGCTACCAAGCAGTTCAATGACGCGCTCCTTTGAATCGTCGGCTGCGATTTCGTAGCATCGTGAATTCATCGCCTTTACGCTGCTTGCGGCGTATGCCCATAGGGAAACTGCCAAGAGCAATCCCGCACCGAGAACGAAGAAAGCAATTTTTCTCAAACTGTTGCCGTGGCGTTGAGCTATCATCACATTTTTCCAAATTTTAAAGCAGATTCGTTTACGGACCGAATATTTCAGTAAGACGAGTTTCGAACTCGCCAACATATCCCCAAGCCCCAGAAATCGTATTCGGAGGAACACTGGGGCCCAACAATGAAGAGAGCTTGACCTTGCCAGCCGCGAATTTCTCTAGAATCCCGCGAGCTCTTGCGTCGCTGGTGTCGAGTAGATCAGAGAACTGCGCACCTGCAAATGCATACCCTGTATCAGACCATGCATCACTGCCGAAAAGTGTCAAGGATTCAAATGCAAGTTGAGCAGGGCGACCACCTTCAGCGAACCCTTCCCATGCGGCTCCACCAAAGAAGTGTGACACTGCGCTGCCGTCACCGGTGTGCCCTCCAAATGTAAGTGTCGCCCCATGATCCGTGGGAAGCGTCGGATCCGAAATAAAATCGTAGAAAGCCTCAATCATCTCTTCCGCATCATCTTCGGCGTCCCACTTCCAATCGTTGTCCGGATCACTTCGAATGTAATCCCGTGAAATCATTTGCCACAATACATCAACGTCGCGGACACCGAGTGAGTAATAAAGATTGAGACGACTGAGATACCAAGTATCAGATTGCTCTGAATACCCAGTCGCGGCTAGCGCAGCCGCCATGAGAACACTAATGTCTCCTCCGGCGAGATCGAAGGCGTGATTTAATCCGCTTATTGGGCCGGTGCCGCCGGGGTATCCGTAGGCGAAGTCGCTCAGCGGGGCGGCGGCGGTTTCGGTGTGGGTGTCCCAAGCGGAGACGATGGACCAGGCGGATTCTAACGTGGCCCAGGCGTTGATGACGGCGGCGTCGAGGGGCGAGAGTCCGAGAGCGGCGGACAGCCATTCGTTGAGGTCGTCGAGGGTCAGGTTGTGTTGTTCGGCGGCGACTCCCTGGGCCAGGATCGTGAGTTCGGTGTCGGCGTCTTTGGCGGCCTGGCGGTCTTCGTTGATGACCGCGGTTTCGTGGGGGACGGCGGCTCCCAGGTAGTTGTGGACGAAGCCGTTCCAGAAGTTGGAGTAGTCGTCGGCCAGGGCTTTCGCGGCGTCGACTCCGTCGTCGGCCATTTGCAGCCAGGCACTGGTGGTACTCTGGACGGCGTTTTTGTAGTCGGTCGCGACTGAGTCGACCCAGGCGACTCCGGCGGCAGCGAGCTGGCTGGTTTGCATCGTCGCGGCGGCCGCGACGATGCTGACATAACCGGTGATGGCGTTGCCCTGGTCGGTCGCCAGTTGAGTGGACTCGCCCGCGACGTTGTTCATCGTGGTCTGAATGTCGCCGGCCATGCCGTTGATGTAGCCCTGGAAGGCGGAAGCTTCCGCGGTGATCGCTGTCTGAGCGGCGGTGGCCATCTGGTTGTAGTAAATCGTCCATGCTCCGGAGACAGCGACCTGGCCGGCATCACCAGGGAAGGCCGCGACGTACGCGGCATCCACCAGACCGTTGAACGCCTGCGTCGCTGACGTGATTAACGGCGCAGCGGCGGTGATGTATGCAACTTCGGCTCCCACGAGGCCGGTCAGGAACGAGCTGGTGGCCGCGGCTGCGATTGTCGTCGAGGCAATATTCGCGGCGGCTTCGTCGGACAGCCAGTCCGAGTCAGCACCGGCGTACGAGTTCTGTGGCGTTTCTTCTTCGCCAGCCAGGTCGTTGGCGAGGTTCTCGTCTTCCAGCGACAACGCTTCTGCGCGGACTTCGTCCGCATCGGCATAGTCGTCTTCCCGGTCTTTTTCTTCCAGGTTGATCGCTTTGCCGGCTGTCTGACCAGCCGTGTGTTCGGCGAGTTCGAAGTTCAATTCGGCATCGGCGATGTCGCCTGAAACTTCTGCTGATTTCTCCGTGACGGAGATCGCGTAGTCGGCATCGATGTCGATCATGTCTTTCGCGTAGGAGTCTTCCGCGGCGATCTGGTTGGTCGTCAGATCGTTGCCCGCGTTGGCTGAGTCGAGGCCCAGTTGATATTCCGCATTGATGATCGCGTTGTCGCGAGTCGTGTCGGCGCCGACCTGAGCACTCACCCAGCCGGTCCATGCCGCACCGGTCGCGGCGGCGTAGTTGATGTCCAGCGCGGTCGTATCGACGTAGTAGTCCTTCGCGAATTGAGCCGGGTCATCCGGATTGGGCGGCGTGCCGGGCAGACCATTCATCATGTCTTCCCAGTACTGCATCTCGGCCATCCAGTAGCCGTCCATGTTTGTGTTGTACGTGTCCATGACCCCATGTTCGCCGAGACTGAACGCGTCCGCCGCTCCGGACAGGGCACTGTAGAAGATGTCCGCCGGCGAGCTCGCCGCAACAGTCATCCCCGTCGGATCGCCATAGAGCGTCGTGTTGAAACCGTCGTTGGCGGCGACGACGGCACCGTCGTAAGTCTGCCATGCCGTCGCCAGGTCGAGAGTGTACTGGTCGTAGTAACCGTTGAGTTCCTGAATGTAGAACTCGGTCCGCGCAACCTTCGCCAGTTCCCAGGGATTGTTGTGAGCCGGTGTCAGAACAGCACTGTGCGCCTGCTGAAGGCCCGGGCTGAGGCCGGTGCCGTTCGTCGGCGGGTCGTATCTCTCAGTGATGGTTGTCACCGAGCCGGACGTGGCGAACAATGTATTGCGCAGCACATAGTCTGGTGGAATCGTTGGTTTTTTGACGAACTCCGTGACAAATGCCGTACCTGCGGTCGGCCCCCACTCAATGCGACTGGCCGTTTCCCACGTGACGGTCGGTGGAGTGGTTGAGGTGTCGATCGTCTGAGTCCGTTCGAACAACGTCGTGATCGACTGGCCCAGGGCCGCGCCGTTGACGACAAGGTTTCCATTCAGCCAGTCGTCGAACTTCTGATAAGCCGCGGCGATGTCGCTGTCCAGAATTGTCTGCGCCCCCTGCACGGTGGAATCGTAAGTAGCCATCGCGATGCCGACGTTCGTGTAGTATGTCGAGTCGGCCAGGTTGATCGCGCCTTGCCACGTCTCTTCGATTCCGCCCGGACCGTTGACGGCGCTGTCGTAGTCAGCGTAGTCGGAAGACGTGTTCGTGTTGTAAATGCCGTCTGCGGCGAGGTACGCACCGTCGAGAGCAGCGTCGGCGATGACCATCATCGAACTGTACGTCGACGCGGCGTTGCTCATGCCGGTGTCGTAGGTCGAGTTCGCGATGTCGATGTTCGTTTGGAATTGGGTTTCGGCGGTGGTCAACGAACTTTGCACGCCGCTGAGCGCCGAGTTCCACAGCGCGTCGAAGTCGATCGAGCTGACGCTGCCGGGATCGTAACTCGTACTCGGATAAGCATTCAGCACGCCGTCGCGAGTGACGGCTTCTGTGGACTCGGTCGAGTTGTAAACTCCCAACGCTCCCGTCGGGCTGTCGTCGGTAAGAGTCTCGTACGCCGAAAACGCAGACGCTTCCTGCCCTTGCAGCCACGCATCGTGACCGGCGACCGCCGTGTTGTAATTTCCGTCGGCCGTGGCGAGGTCAGTGTCGAACTGCCCGGAAGCAGTGCTCTCGGTTCCGCTGAACTGGTTGTAGGCCGCGGTGGTGGCCGAGTTCAGAAGTCCATCGGCAGCAGCCACCAGGGAATTCAGCCCGGACTCGATCAAAGCAACCGCAGAACTGTACGTGTTGTAGTGCCCGTTCGTCGCCGAATTGTAGGTGCCCTCGGAAGACGCATAGCTGCCTTCCAGGCCTGTTACGAAACCGGCAACAATCCCAGCGAACCCGGTCTGCAGCGCTCCGACATTCGTGGAATGCGTATTCTGAATTCCCTGCAGGGCCGTGTCATAACTGCCGCCGAGCGTGGTCACGTTGTTCGAGAAATCGGAATAGTGCCCCTGCATTGCCGACTCGTATCCGCCAACGATTCCCTGGGCAGAAGTGGTGTAACCGCTGACGGCTGAGTCGTACGCCGTCTGAGCAGTCGTCGCGTCGGTCTGAGCCTGCGACTGCGTGATGACCGGCGTCACCGACAGCAGAATGCGTTCTTCACAAACTTCAACCGCCAGAGAAACTTCAGCCGCCGTCGCCGACCAGCCGTGATTCCGCCGTCGCCTGGAATGCCCACGACTTCGACGCCGTCTACCTGCCCCCCCCCCAGATCGCCATTCGAGCCGCCACTGACGACTGCTCCGCCTGATCGTCCCGTCCAGTTTTCCAACCAGCTCGACATCACCATGACAGCCCGCCTTTCAACAACGAATACACGCAAAGGGGAATAGACAAACAAACTGATAAGGAATAGTCCTGAAATAGTTTCCCGATTTCCGTTGCCTTGTTTGACCCGAAGCCGCAGGCGATGGTGTTTTGAATGCGTGCCGGCGTCTGAAACGCGGGCGCCTTCGGCTTC
>CALDJX010000457.1 GCA_937899075.1 uncultured Planctomyces sp.
GGCTGTCGAATCCAGCTCACACTTCACGCTGCGCACAGAATAGACAGCTACGGCAAAGACGCGTCCGGCATCTTCACGCTGCAAGATGCTCTGCGGATCTTCTGGCGCACTGGCTCGATCGAAGGTCAGCTTGAGAAAGTGGATGCCGAAGGAAATGCGCTGCCGCTGACAATGGGCGTGCTCGATCGGGAACAGGTCGTCGACGTTCCAGTGTTGAAACGCGGGGAGATCGATCAGCCCGGAGACGTCGTTGCGCGAGCCTTCCCGGCAGCGTTCAACGTGGCAACAACGAAACAACTTCCGAAAGATGCCAGCGGTCGGCTGGAGTTCGCACAGTGGCTGACTCAGCCAACGCACCCGCTCACCTCGCGAGTCATGGTCAACCGAATCTGGAAGCATGTTTTCGGCGAAGGCCTGGTCGCGACAGTTGACGACTTTGGCTCGACCGGTCAGCGACCCAGCCATCCGCAACTGTTGGATTATCTGGCACTGAAATTTGTCGAGGATGGCTGGTCGATCAAATCGGTGGTTCGCGAACTCGTTCTGTCACGAACTTATCGTCAGGCTTCAACGTGGCGTAAGGCTGCCTTTGAGTCCGACCCGGACAACAAGCTGCTCTGGAGAATGCCCAAGCGGCGTCTCGAAGCTGAGGCAATTCGCGACGCGATGCTGGCCGTTTCTGGTGAACTCGATCGTTCGCGACCGGAGGCGTCGCTTGTCGGGCGAGTCATTGGCGACCGACCCATCTCTCTGATCGGATTGGACAATCGCCTTCCGAAAGATCTCGATGGAAGTCTGCATCGATCGGTCTATCTTCCGGTGATTCGCGACCGGTTGCCCGACGTGCTGGATCTCTTCGACTTTGCGTCGTCCAGCTTCGTGACGGGCGCCCGCGAAAACACGAACGTACCAACGCAGGCTCTCTACCTGATGAACAGCCCGTTCGTCCAGGAGCGAGCGACGGTTCTCGCGAGTCGAGTTCGCAGCGAGGCCGGAGAAGATCAGACCACAGCTATTCAGTACGTCTTTCGTTTGTGTTTCGGTCGGAAGCCACAAGCAGACGAAGAGGCGAACGCATTGAAGTTTCTGTCGGCTGATTCCGAAGCTGTCAGCCAATCAGCCAGCACGGGCGAAGCCTCTGACGCGATGACTCGTTTCTGCCAGGCAATACTTTGTACCGCCGAATTCCGAAATCTCGATTGAGTACTTATCCAAAATCAAAACTCGTGAGTCGAGCAAACGATGATCGGATTCCGGACGACAGAGTCTTTACAGATCGCAAACCTTCCTGCGCGTCTTTGCGCCTTCGCGTGCACTTCAGTCAGACGTCCATTGAACGATTCTCTGGGGAGATCGATCGCTGATTCGTAACGATTTTCACGCTAAGGAATGAAGCCGCTAAGAACTGTAGAAACACCAAACCAGACAATTGTGCCAGGGCCGGCACTAAACCTAACGATCGTGAAGGTGGAAACGCGTGAGGACAACATTCATGAATCCTGAAGGCGCACTGTCGAGACGGGCTGCGTTGAAGTCTCTGGCGTCGGGTTTCGGCTACCTGGCTTTCGCAGGGCTCGCCCAGGAAGCTGCCGCACGCGCGGCCGGTACATCCGACAGCGAGCTTGCTCCGAAGCCGACGCACTTCGCTCCGAAAGCGAAACGCGTGATCTTTCTCTGCATGAACGGAGGACCGTCGCACGTTGACCTGTTCGACCATAAGCCGATGCTCGCCAAGCAGGCCGGCAACGAGGTCAAGAAATTCGGGCCACGGATGATGCCGTCGCCGTTCAAGTTTTCTCAGCACGGTGACTCGGGACTCGGGTTTTCTGAGGTGTGCCCGCACGTCGCCAAACACGCTGACGACATCTGCATGATTCACAGCATGCAGACCGATCTGCCGAACCATTCCCAGGCGTTCATTCAGTTGCACACTGGCAGTTTTCAATTCACGCGACCGTCGATGGGTGCCTGGACTGTTTACGGACTCGGCACTGAAAACACCGACCTGCCTGGTTTCATCACGCTGAACCCTCCAGCAGATAACGGCGGGGCGAGAAACTACGGAACCAGTTTTCTGCCGTCGATCTTTCAGGCAACAAAGATCGGCACGAATCAGATTCCCGGCTTCTATGCAAAGCTGATGGGCATCGATCAGGAGCCTGGTCCACCGCTGAAGAACATTCGTAATTCGAGAATTTCACCAACTCAGCAACGGCAACAACTCGATCTGATCCGCGAGCTGAATTTGTCCAAGCTGAGGCGGGACGGGCATCACCCTGAAATCGAAGGGGCGATCGAGACTTTTGAACTCGCATTTCGAATGCAGAACTCGGTGCCGGCGCTGC
>CALDJX010000458.1 GCA_937899075.1 uncultured Planctomyces sp.
TCTTCCAACTCTTCCAACTCTTCCAACTCTTCCAACTCTTCCAACTCTTCCAACTCTTCCAACTCTTCCAACTGAGAGATCAGGCTTGAGAGATGATTGATCGAGACGAACGGCTTGCCTTACTGCTCGAACGACTCGCACATGATTCGCGGGATGGTCGGCAGCCGGATTTTGAGGCGGTGGTTCGTGAGAACCCTGATCTTGAACTGGAATTGCGTGAACTCTGGGCGACGATGGTGCTTGCTGAGGACTTTGCCAGTTTCTCGGGCGTGATGGATGAACTCGGTGACGGCGAAGCACCGACTTCCGCCCGTACTCAGTCAGCGAGGGGCGATGTTCCGTTGCCGGAGCCGTTTGACGATTACGAGCCGACCGCCGAGATTGGTCGCGGCGGGATGGGAGTTGTTTATCGGGCTCGACAGACGAGTCTTGATCGGCAGGTCGCGCTGAAGATGATTCTTCGAGGCGCTCTGGCGTCTCCAGAAGACGTCGCCCGTTTTCAAGCCGAGGCTGAAGCGGCTGCGCGGCTCAATCATCCGAACATCGTTCAGGTCTTCGAAGTTGGCGAGCATCTTGGTCAGCCGTATTTCAGTATGCAGATTGTGGAAGGAACGACGCTCAGCAAACGCATCGCTGACGGTCCCCTGCCCTCTCGCGAAGCAGCGAGATTTTTGATTCCCGTTTGCCGAGCCGTCGCGGAAGCTCACCGCAACGGCGTGCTGCATCGCGATTTGAAACCATCCAACATTCTCATTGATGAAGACGGCCGACCGTTCGTCACCGACTTTGGACTGGCGAAAAGAATCCCACCGTCCGGGCAGACTGAAATTCACAGCGGCGCGTTGGCGGACGTCGAGACGCTGACGAACTCCGGAGCGATCATTGGCACGCCGAGCTACATGGCTCCGGAACAGGCGGCCGGTCAGCGAGGACAGATCGGAGAAGCGTCCGATGTCTACAGCCTCGGAGCGATTCTTTACGCGACGTTGACCGGTCGGCCTCCGTTTCAGGCAGCCAGCCCGGTCGACACGATCCTGATGGTGCTTGAGCAGGAGCCCGTCCCACCGCGAGTTCTCAATCCGGGCGCAGACTCGGACCTTGAGATGATCGCGATGAAGTGTCTGCAGAAACCGACCGATCTCAGATATCGGGATGCGGCCGCGCTGGCTGATGATCTCGAAGCGTGGCTCAACCACGAACCGATCTCCGCACGATCATCGCAGTTTTCAGACGTGATCAGTCGAGCGTTTCGAGAAACTCACCACGCCTCGGTGCTTGAGAACTGGGGCATCCTCTGGATGCTGCACAGTGCTGTCGTGCTGGTGCTCTGCCTGTTGACAAACGTGATGCAGTGGCGGGACGCCGTGGCGGGAACGTCTTCACGATGGCCGTACATGAGTATCTGGTGTGTCGGCCTCGGGATTTGGGCGATCATTTTTTATAACCTGCGCCGCCGAGCCGGGCCGGTCACTTTCGTCGAACGGCAGATCGTCCACGTCTGGGCCGGCAGCATGATCGTCAGCACGCTGCTCTACTTCGTCGAGTGGCAAATGGGTCTGGGAGTGCTGCAGCTCTCACCGGTCATCGGACTTGTCAGCGGCATGGTGTTCCTGGTCAAAGCGAGTCTGCTGAACGGTCGGTTCTACATTCAGGCGGCCGCTTTGTTTATCACCGGAGGCCTGATGGCGGTGATTCCTCAAACCACCCTGCCGGACTTCAGCATTTCGCTGTACGGAGTCGTCGCCGGCCTGAGCTTCTTCCTGCCCGGCCTGAAGTATTACCGCCAACGAGCTGCCAGGTAGTTCGACAAATTGTAGGCGTGCGTAGGTTGTGACAAGCGAAGCTCCGGCACAACATTCTGTGTATCTCAAATTCGCGTTCTGTTGTGCCGGCGCTGTGCTTGTCACAACATTCGGTTTCTGTCCAGGCATTCGTCCTTCGATTCACAATTTCAATAAGAGGTACAACCGATGATGACGCTCCGTTCGCTGGTAACCCTGTCCGTGTTGAGTGCCGTCCTTGGTGGATCGCTGGCGTCCGCCTTTGCGAATAACAAGGCGGGCTTTCATTGGAAGAATGACGAGGCTGCCGGGACGGCGGACCTGCTCCTCGGTGACAAGCCGGTCATTCGATACATGTACGCTTACGACACGTCGACCGACACGCGAGCGCACGAGACTTACAAAGTCTTCCACCACGTTTATGGACCCGGTTCGAAAACGATCATCACGAAGGGTCCGCACGGCAAGTACACGCATCATCGAGGCTTGTACGTCGGTTGGAACAAGACCGGCTTCGAAGGTAAGTCGCTCGACTTCTGGCATTGCAAAAACGGAGCCCATCTCCGTCACGCAAAGTTTGTCGACATGTCTGCCGACGCAGATCACGGTTCGATGACTGCCGAGATTCACTGGAACGACGCCGAAGGCAAACCCGTGATTGTCGAATGGCGAACCGTTTCCGTCCGCGAAGAAGCAGCGACCGATGGATGGCAGATTGACTGGTCGACAAAACTGGAAAGCCAACGCGGAGACATCACGCTGAACGGTGACCGTCAACATGCCGGGTTTCAGTTTCGAGCCGATCAGCCAGTGGCTGACTCAAACGGCGGCACGTATTTGCGACCAAAGGCGTTCCCTCAGGGAGCAGCCGCCATTCAGGTCGGCGACAAAGGCGACCCACCGGCGCATATCAATCTCGGCTGGTTCGCGCTCTCTTACGAAATCAACAAGCAGCGTTACACCGTCGAGTATTTCGACAATCCGAATCTGCCGAAACCGTCGCTGTTCTCCGAACGCCCTTACGGACGCTTTGGCACCTTCTTCAAGACAACTCTAAAGGCCGACACACCGCTCGAAATGAAGTACCGCGTGGTAGTCGGCCGAGGGAAACCGTCAGTCGACGATGTGCAATCCCGTTATGACGCATTTCTAAAGTCAATAAAGTAGTGTGATTCGTGCCCGTATTCCGTCGACATCCAGATACGGTAGGGTTTGCATTGTCGCGATTTCTCTTGAACTCAATTCTGTGCGTGGTGGTCATCGTCTCCGTTTTCGGTGATGACATAAGCTTCGGTCAGACCACTAATCAATCAGCACAGAACCTCGCTGTGGTAAGCCACGGCGAAGATTCAGAGTACGAGATGCCAGAAGGGCTGACGACCGCCCTGATGCTGCACGATCGTGACTTTCCCGAACTACGGCGGCTCATTGTTCTGCTGGACGGAGATGAAGAAGGTCGTCATCAAGCGGAAGCTCTCTGTCGCGAAATTCTGATTCAGGGTGAGTCGGACGACGTTGAGACAATTCTGGCGGCGATTCTCAGCGATCAAGGCCACGACGACGAAGCCGTGAGGATGCTGACCTCTGTCTGCGAACGGCATCCTGCCTACTGGCAGGCCCTGCACGTTCGCGGTCGGATTCGGATGAAATCTGGAGACATCGAAGGGGGCCTCGCCGACTCTGAAGCTGCGTCGCAAATGATGCTGGCTGCGATGTCTGAGGAGTGGATCGAAGTTTTTCCCTTTGGCGACATTGATCTGGATCTCCTCGCGGTCGGGGTCGACATTGCCAGCGAACCGGGCGTCCTTGCCGGGCTCGTCGCGTTCTTTGCCGTCGGCTGTTTTCTGCTTTGCCTCCGTTGGGGGCTTCGACAGAAACGTGAAGCCAACGGGACGGTGCGGCAGCTGGTCGGAGTTTCAGCATACGTGACGGCGATCTGGACAATCCCGGTCGCCGTCGCGGCAACAATGACTGGACTCGACATCGGACAGCCACCTGGGGCAGTTTGGTGGATCTTCATTGGCATCTTCGCATTCTTCTATATTCGCGGAACGATGAAGCCTCCGAATCTGACCTACGTCGGAAAGGAAGCGTTGCCCGAATGCGACAGTCCGGAAATGCTTGCTCGCATTGACCAACTGGCGAAACGAATTGGCGTTGCCACTCCAACGGTCCGTACGCAACGCGCCATGAATCATGCCAGTGACTCGGCCGCAGCATTCGTCGGAGGATTGGCTCCGCACTCGATCGTGCTTTACGACACAATCCTTTCGCAACTCCGTGACGACGAGCAGGACGCCATCATCGGGCACGAACTTGGCCACGTCGCCAATCGTTCGATCTGGGTCTACTCCGCAGTCTTCCCGTTAACGATGACGGCGATGATCGTCCTCGCGTTTCTGGGGGGAGGTTTCTTCGGAGTGATGGCGGGAGCGGCTCTGCGCGCTGGACTGTTTCGCCTGATGAGTCGTCGCTTCGAATACGACTGCGATCGACGCGCTGCTTTGGCAACTTCTCCCGATGCAGTCGCACGAGGGCTGAGGCGAATCTACGCCGGGCACGTACTTGGCAAGCCCGGACTGATGTCCGACATCGTCCACAGCACGGCGACTCATCCGTCGTTGAACGAACGCATCAACGCAATGGATGAACTTGCTTCGTCAGCAGCGGCTGGCACCAACGAGTCGGTGACCGTTCCGTACGACAGCAGCCGAGTTGCCCTGTGCCGAAAGCTGGTCGTGGTATTTGCTTTTCTCTGGCTGTGCCTCACGGCTTACGGAATTACAGCGACGCTGGTGACTGGAGATTCCCTGTGGCCGATGCTGGCTCTCTTTGCGGCCGTGTTCGGGCCAACGTTCTTCATCATGCTGGCATCACGTCGCGCGTTGAAAATCGCCAAAGCCCGAATGAAGGGGCGACTTAGGTGGAGCAACCTGACACTTCGCAGAAAGCTTGGCACGATTTCGCTCATCGGCTGCTGCATCTTCATCCTGGTTGTTGTTTCATTCGGCAATGATGCCGCAGACACCGAGCCAACGGGAGATAATGTGGCGTTCAATTCAGTCGATTCGGCTGTGGCGGCAGCAGTCGTTCTTATGTTCGGCACGGCCATCCTGGGTTTTGTAGACAAGCCCATCGACAAACAGGCTGGAAAGAAAGCAAAGCTCTCCCCACTAATTACGGCGGCAGTCCAACGCAATGACTTCGACGAAGTGATCGACATCTGCAAAGACAACTACGACGTCATTAAGCAGGATCGACAACTTAGATACAGCGGCGCGACGGCGTTACTGGCGACTCGGCAGGTTGAAAAGTTCGTCCCCTACTGCGAGAAGATTCGCGAGGAGTTTCCGCACTTTCCGCCTCCGGCAATTTCCCTGGCAACTGTCTATCTCGACCAGGGTGAACCCGAGAAAGCTTTGGATGCAATCCGCGGAATCGAAAACGACCTTCACAAGGCTGACGCCCTGCCTTCGGTCATGTCGTCGCGTGCTCTGTTGGCTCTTGGACAGCTCGACGAGGCAAAACAGCAATCTGACCGAGGACTAGACCTGGCACCGGACGATGTGTCCGCGATGGCTCAAGCAGCGTGCGTCGCGATGGCGATGGGCGATCTCGACGAAGCGGACCGTCTGATCGAACAGGGCAACGATCTGCTGCCCGCCGAACCGTTGCTGATCGTTGCGCGAGGAGAGCGAGCGATTCTCAATGGTGACATGGGCGCTCTGCAAACCGAGCGAGACACTCTCGAAAAGGCTCTGACCGGCGACAGGCTGCTGAATCTTTACGGTCCGCTGGCTCGCTTTGATGAGGCCTTGAGCCAACGATCCGCGGACGACGCATGAGTCAACAGCCCTTCGCGATACCCGTGCTGCCAAACGTGTTCGTAACGAAGTCCCGAAGATCGAGCCATCGTGAGTCGTAGGCTGGAACAAGCTTCGCGCAGTTCCGGCATCTCAAATTGTTGTACTGCCGGAACTGCGCAGAGCTTGTTCCAGCCTACCGTTCCAAATTGGAGAGTTATTTCTGAGATGTTCCGAATCCGCATAAAGCGTGACGAATCTTGCCATCAGCATCCGTCTATGGAACACTGTTGAGCCTGCAGCGTTTCCCGCCACGACTCTCACCCCCGGTCATTCATGCCATCCCTGCCCCGGCTCATCGTGCAATCCGCTCTCTGTGCAGCAGCACTCTTTCTTGGCGTGATTCCGCCTGGAACCGCCAGCGGCGCCGACGATCCGGTTTTTGAAACGGATATCCTTCCCGTCCTCAAGGCTCGCTGCGCCGATTGTCACAACACCGCTGCTGCCAAAGGTGGACTCGATCTTTCCAGCATGGCTGGCCTTCGCAACGGTGGAGAATCCGGCGAGCCCGCCGTGGTTGAATCGCTGGACGAGAGCCTGCTGTGGATCATGATCGAAGGCGGCGACATGCCACCCGAAGGCCAGACGCCACTCTCCCTGCCTGAGAAAGAAATGATCCGCCGCTGGATTTCGACCGGCGCGAAATCGGCGTCCGCTGAATCTTCCATCATCGTCACCCAGCACGACGTTCTGCCGTACCTCTACACACGATGCGTCGTCTGTCACGGTGCTCGACGGAAGGAAGCGGAACTCGATCTGCGAACTGTTGAGTCGATACTCAAGGGCGGCAAGTCTGGCCCGGTTGTCGTGCCTGGCGATCCGGAAAAGAGTCTCATTCTGAAGCGAATCCACGCGCAGGAAATGCCGCCGCCGAAAGAACTGATTCGCGCCGGCGTGCGGCCGATGGAATCTTCTGAGATCAACCTGCTTACTAAGTGGATCGAACAGGGAGCAGTCAAACACGAGATCGTCCCAGATACTCAGACCGATTCGCCGGACAGTCTGGTTTCGGATGAGGACCGAAAATTCTGGTCGTTCCAGCAGCCAGTGAAACCAAACGTCCCAGCAAGCAAACTTTCGCCGATCGATTACTTTGTCCAGCGAAAGTTGAACGAGCAGAACCTCACATCGTCTCCGCCAGCCGAACGACTGACGCTGATTCGAAGAGTCGCCTACGACCTGACCGGCCTTCCGCCTCGATGGGAAGATGTCGAACGGTTTCTTAACGACAAGTCAGACAACTGGCACGCCAAAGTCGTCGATCATTATCTGGACTCGGCTCATTACGGAGAACGCTGGGGTCGCTACTGGCTGGACGTCGCGGGCTATGCCGACTCAGAAGGCAAACGGTCGGCCGATCCAATCCGCAATCACGCCTGGCGATACCGCGACTACGTCATCCGATCGCTGAACGACGACAAGCCGTATAACCAGTTTCTGCTCGAACAACTCGCCGGTGATGAGCTTTACGATTTTGAAAACGCAGACGCAGTCACTGATGAAATGATGGACGCTCTGGTCGCGACCGGCTTCCTGAGAATGGTGCCCGATGGAACCGGTTCGGACATCGTCGACACCGTCTCGGAACGATTCGAAGTCGTCGCCGACGAAATTGAAGTTCTCGGTTCATCGGTCATGGGACTGACGCTGCGGTGTGCCCAGTGCCACTCGCACAAGTACGACCCCATTCCGCAGCGTGACTACTACCGCCTTGTGTCGGTCTTCCAGGGAGCGTACGACGTTTACGACTGGTTGAAACCGACATCGGTTGCTGGCCAGTCGAAACAGAAGAACCCTACGCGACGATACCTGACGCACGTTTCAAACAATGTAGAAACGCAGTGGCAGGACGATCGGAAACCTATGGAACGGCAGATCGCGACCGCTCAAAAAGAGCTTACTGAGAAGGAAGCCAAGTTCCGCTCGCAGTTTGTCGACGAGAAACTGAAGGATGTGCCTGCGGAACTGCACGAAGACATTCAGGCAATGTTGAAAACGTCGAAGAAAGAAAGAACTGCCAGCCAGCGTGAACTGGCGACGAAGTTTGAATCTTCTCTGACCGCGTCGGCTGCCGACCTCGTGAAAACGTATCCCGAGTTCAAGAAACTCAAGGCTTCGTCCGACAAGAGCATCAAAGATCTGCAGGCAAAGCTTCCGGCACAGCCAATGATCCGTGCTCTGTGGGATCGCGGAGAGCCGTCGCCCACCTGGATCTTTCGGCGTGGCGAGTACACCAATCCCGGCGACCTGGTTGGCCCGGGCGTGCCGTCCGTGTTGACCGATGGCAAGACTCCGTTTGTGACCGAACATTTACGACCCGGTTCGACAGGCCGACGTCTGGCGTTCGCAAAGTGGCTTACCGATTCGAAGCATCCTTTGACCGCGAGAGTGATCGTCAACCGAGTCTGGTTTCATCATTTTGGTCGAGGCATCGTCGAATCACTCGGCAACTTCGGAAAGACGGGTGTCGCACCAACGCACCCGGAACTGCTGGACTGGCTGGCGGTTTCCTTTGTGGAGAATGGCTGGAGTTTCAAATGGCTGCACCGGCAAATCATGTTGAGCGAAACCTGGCAGCAGTCGTCAACGCTGAGGCCGGAAAGCGAAGAACGGGATGCCGACAATCGCTGGCTGTCTCGAATGCCGCTCCGACGTCTCGAAGCGGAACCGTTGCGAGACAGTCTGCTGGCGACGTCCGGCCAGCTTGACGCAACAACGTTCGGAGCACCGGACGGCGTCACGGTTCGCGACGATGGCCTGGTCACTGCCAATCGAAATGAAGATGGCTGGCGACGGACCGTCTACGTCCAGCAGCGACGCAAAGAGTTGCCTTCAATTCTGGAAACCTTCGACCTTCCGCAGATGAGTCCTAATTGTGTCGAGCGGCCGAATTCGATGGTCGCGTCGCAGGCTCTGCACTTATTGAACAACGGAATGGTTCGAGGTCTGACGATGCAGTTTGCTCAACGGATTGAGGCGAAGGCTGGCAGCGACCGATACAAACAGGTGGAACACATTTACCAGGACGCACTCAGTCGGATGCCGACGCCTGAGGAATCGCAGTTGGCTCTGGAAGCTTTGAGTCAACTCACCGCCGAATGGGAAAACCGCCTGGCCGATGCAGAAGTGAAGCCGACGAAAGGGAAAGAATCGCCGTCACCGGAGATGCAGGCTCTTGCCAACTTCTGTCACGTCATCATGAATTCGGCCGAGTTTCTGTTTATTGACTAGCGGCGCATTCGAAAAACAAACGACGAGTGCCTTCGAAGGAATATGAGCCACAGAGAGCACAGAGGCCTCAGAGAAATTTTCTCCAGAACATCTCTGTGCTCTCTGTGGCTTAAACCAGTTTCAGATCAAATCGCAGTCGAACGGACTGGAAATAAGTTATGTCACCACGTGATCGCCGAAGCTTCATGGGCAGTGTTGCCAACGGGCTTCAAGGAGCCGCACTGGCTTCGTTGTTCTCGCAGGACTTCTACGGCCGTCACGCCGTTGCCGCCGACAAGCCACACCAGTCTGTCCGGCGAGCATTTGATCTGACGCCGAAGCAGACGCATTTCAAACCGCGAGCGAAGGCCGTCATCCAGCTCTTCATGCAGGGAGGACCGTCGCAAGTAGACCTGTTCGATCCAAAACCAGAACTGGATCGAAATCATGGCAAGTCGATTCTGAAAGACATCGCGAAGGATTTGTCATCGCCCGATGCGGCCGGCGGTCTGATGCGCAGCCCTTTCAAGTTTGCTCAGCACGGACAGGCAGGCACTTACGTTTCTGAGTTGCTACCCCACCTGGCGAAGCATGTCGACGACATCGCGGTCATTCGGTCGATGTTCAACACGCACCAGAATCACGAGCCAGCGTTGTTCAAAATTCAGTCGGGCAAGTTGATGCCCGGACTGCCGTCGCTCGGCTCGTGGGTGACCTACGGACTCGGCAGCGAGAATCAGAATCTTCCCGCCTACGTCGTGCTGGATTCTCTCGAAGGACGGCTGCCGACGAACTCCGGACAGAACTGGCAGTCGGGCTATCTTCCGCCGCTTTACCAGGGAACGCGGATGCGTTCTCAGGGAACGCCGATTCTGAATCTGAAACCCGAAACCGACGAGCCGTCGACTGTTGAACAACTCAGCCGCGACCTGCTCGGACGGCTCGACCGAATGCACAAGGCAAAGCGTCCTGGGGAGCTTCAGTTGGACGCGCGGATCGCGAGCTATGAACTGGCTGCCAGAATGCAGCTATCTGCCAGCGACGCACTCGACATCACGCAGGAGACTCCGCAGACACTTGAGGCTTACGGAATCGGCGAAAAGCAAACCGACGCGTACGGTCGACAATGTCTGCTGGCTCGCCGACTTGTCGAACGCGGAGTCCGCTTTGTCCAACTGTTTACATCCGGTCAGCAGTGGGACAACCACAGCAACATCGGCACGTCACTTCCGAGCATCTGCGGAAAGACGGACCTTCCGATCGCCGGGCTACTGGCTGATCTCAAGCAACGAGGCCTGATCGACGATGTGCTGGTCGTGTGGGGCGGCGAGTTCGGCCGACTTCCGATCGCTCAAATGCGACAGGGCAACGACATGAAGAATGCCGGACGCGATCACGGACCTCCGGGATTTTCGGTCTGGTTCGCTGGAGCAGGTATCAAAGGCGGAACCGTCTACGGAAACACCGATGAAATCGGCTGGAACGCCGCCGAGAATCGAGTCAGCGTCAACGACTGGCACGCCACAATTCTGCACGCGTTGGGGCTTCACAACGAAGAATTATTCTTTGAGCATCACGGCTTCAAAGAGAAGCTGACCGGCGTAGAAAACGTCCGTATCGTCGACGAGATTTTTGCGTGACCAGATTCGATGTGACGCCCTTTTCCAAATCCGCTTTGGTCGGCCGCATCGCCGGAATGCCAGTCACCTATTCAGCAAATTGTCCGTTTTTGATTCGATGGACGTGGCAATGGCGTCGAGTTATGTGTAGCTTGCTGCCCAGTCTGAGCCTCGAAGTCTACAGAACTTCGAATTGATGCGGCCTTGTGGGTCGACATCGGGTGTCGCGAACTGATGTTTGCAAGTCCTTAACGGCTCTCAGGCGACAGGTCTTCTGATTGTTCTCACCGGTAAAGTCACCGGAAGCGGAGAACACGTCCAGTGAATGAAGCGGCGTCGCCATCTGTATTTTTGTAATTAGATGCGCACGCCCAATCGCTAATTCGCTGTTTGACGCTCGCGTACGCGTTGCTGTTGCTTGACGATTCCGTCCAGCAGCGGTGGCGACCACTACGATCGGAAGAGTCTTGATGTCTGAAGATGCCGCTAAGAATCCGTCCAACGTTGACGCCAATACTGCACCAGTTCCTGCCGAGTCGTTTGAAACGTCCGCCTTTGACACGTTTGAATCGTCAGGCTTCGACACATTTGAAATGTCCGCGGCAGGTCCGATGTCTGATCCGATCGAGCATCTGCTCGCCACGTCGGACAGCACGATCGCGGCGGGATCCGTTCCCGACGATTCGATGGCCGCTGAGCCAGACGCTCCAGCGGTGCCTTCAGAGGTCGTTGCAGAAGTGAAAGAAGAAGTATCCGTTGAAGCGCAGCCGGAATCGGTCACACCACCAGCGGTGACTGCGGAAACGCCAATTGCTTCAGAACCAGTTGCTTCAGAATCGTCCCCTGCCAAAGTCGAAGCAGTCGTTGACGTCAAACCGGCAGCTGAACCTGTTTCTGATGACTCCGCAGCGAAGGCCGACGAACCCAAAGAACCACTCTTCGCTGACCTTTCACTTCGCACCGAAGTCCTCGAGGCCGTGCTGAAATCTGGCTACGAAAAGCCGACGGCCATTCAGGCCGAGATTATTCCTCACATGCTGGCCGGACGCGACGTGCTGGCTCAGTCACAAACTGGCACCGGTAAAACGGCTGCGTTTGCGTTGCCAATCCTTTCGCGAATCAAGATTGGTCAGAAGAAGCCGCAGGTTCTGGTTCTCGCCCCAACGCGGGAGTTGGCGATCCAGGTGGCCAAATCGTTCTCCACGTACGGAACGTGCCTTCCGCGGTTTTCCGTGACCGCAATCTACGGCGGCAGCGATTACACCGCTCAGTTCCGGCAGCTTGAACGCGGCGTCGAAGTCGTTGTCGGTACACCCGGCCGAGTCATCGACCACATTAAACGAGGCACGCTGGACCTGAGCGAACTCAAATGCCTGGTTCTCGACGAAGCCGACGAGATGCTCAACATGGGCTTTCTGGACGACGTGAAGTTCGTCCTTGAGCAGTCACCAGACGGCCGTCAGATCGCGCTGTTTTCCGCCACGCTACCGGCTCCGATCCGCACGATC
Organism: uncultured Planctomyces sp.; assembly: GCA_937899075.1. GTDB lineage: Bacteria > Planctomycetota > Planctomycetia > Planctomycetales > Planctomycetaceae > JABMPE01. The sequence continues at coordinate 11,982 of CALDJX010000458.1, forward strand.
GCTCAGCAATACCTGAACGATCCAGCGCGAATCACAATCAAGACGAAGACGATGACTGCCGATTCAATTCGGCAGCGAGCATTGATTCTGCAGCCGCGTGAAAAGATTGACGTGCTGAAGCGACTGCTTGATGTCGAAACCACGGACGGCGTGATCATCTTTTCGAATACCAAAGACATGACGGTGACGATCGCCGAGCAGTTGAATCGGGAAGGCCTGAAGGCGATCGCGTTGAATGGCGACATGCCTCAGAGGACTCGCGAGCGGACGATCGAACAACTCAAGGCAGGAGTGCTCGACATTCTCGTCGCGACCGACGTTGCGGCGCGAGGACTGGACGTCACGCGCGTCAGCCATGTCATTAACTACGACGTTCCACAGGACAACGACTCCTACGTCCACCGAATTGGCCGAACGGGACGAGCCGGACGGACGGGAGAAGCGTTTATCTTCCTGACAAACGCGCAACGCGGAAAACTACGTTTCATCGAGCGAATGACGAAGCAGACGATCGAGATCGTCCAGCCACCAACCGCCGCCGACATCAACGCCATTCGGATCAAACAATTCACACAGAAGATTTCGGATGCAGCTGCGGCCGCGGGCGACGATCTGAAATTCTTCGAAGAAATGATTACGAAGTTCTCCGAAGAGTCGGAAACGTCGCTGGTCACTATCGCCGCCGCTCTGGCACAGATCGGTCAGAACGGCCGACCGTTTCTCGCCAAAGATCGAGCACCGCGGAAAGAATTCGACAGGAACGACCGACGCGACAATCGTGGAGAACGTGGTGCCGGCGAACGTGGGAACGGCGATCGCGGAAAGTTCTCACAACGCCCCGGCGGAGACGCTCCGAAAGGCCGCAGCGACAACCGACAACTCGGACCACCGGAAGCCGGAAAGAATCGCTACCGCATCCAGGTCGGCTGGAACGACGGAGTCAAAGTCGGAAACATCGTCGGAGCGATCGCCAACGAAGGAAACATCGGTGGCGAATACATCGGCCCGATCAAGATTCACGATTCGTACGCAACCGTCGACCTTCCCGAAGGCATGCCGCTCGAAATCTTCAACACGCTGCAGCGAACCCGCGTCGCTGGTAAACCGATGGGAATGGTCCTGGCCAACGACGACCGGGGCGAATCTTCAGACTCCCAGCCACCTCACGCGAAGAAGTTCAGCAGTGAACGACCTCGCCAGTCTGGAAGCCGTGGTCCCGTTCGAGGCAAACCTGCTCACCCGGGAGCAAAACGAAAGTTTCGCAAGGACAAACGCCCGTCACAGGATCACGCATAACACGTTTGATGCGTGAGTGCCCGATTGCAATTTCTCGTGCGATGCCGGCCTGCGGACCCGATTCTTAAACATCGGTTCAAGGCCGGAGACGCACGGGGATGAAGCTTCGCCACGAGACTGACACACCTACTGCCGATCGTCGTCGCGGCGTTTGCGTTGACGCCGCGGTGCCCTGCCCCGTTGCTCGGAGTCGACAGGCAAGCTCTGCTGGCGACGATCGTCTTCGCGTCGATCTGACTCGTCGCGTTTCTCCAGCAGGATATTCAGTTCCTGGGGCAGCGGCAGGCTGTTTGGCATTCGAAGGGTTCTCCGTTTCGATCAGGCATTGGCAGCCCGGAACCAGTAGAAAATTACTCGTCCCCTTCGTAGTACCACGCATCCTGCCGGCTCGGGAAGAAATACTCGGGGGGGTGAGGATTTTCCTGCTCGAGATTGTCCTGAACGTCCATGATTCGGTCCCAGCGCGGTTTCCGCGGAAGTCGCGTTGCGTCAGGAAGTGACGGTTCGGTATCTCGTGCGGCCTCTTGAAGTGGCCACTGCGTGAGTGGAGTCGTCACCCGGTGAATGTCGCATTCATTTTTCGAATTGTAGACCGGATCGTAAGGCACGATCCGAGGGATCAGCGCGATGATAATTTCGCTCCGCTCAGTTGTCTGAACGCGACGCTGAAACAGCCTGCCAACTCCCCACAGATCGCCGGCGATTGGAACTTTGGATTGCAGGTCGATGTCGGTTTCGGTGATCAGTCCGCCAATGATCATTGCCTGGCCGTCATGCAGCATCACCGTTGTTTGAACATCCGTCGTTTCTTCTTCGGGCAGACCTGTGTCGGGATTGACCCGCCCTGTTGAGATCTTTTGATGTGCCCATTGGGGCGACTCGAACAACTCAGGCAGTCAGCGACGTAGAGAGACTCCAATGAGCGTGACTCATCAGAATTCACATCCAGTAATACTGTCCAGCCGGGAACAGCTGCTGGTCGATGCGCTTCACGCCGCCTTTGCGACGTCGTTCTCAATTGTTGACGTCGGCCCGGAATCAGGAAACGAACGGGATGGTCTTACCGCTGAGGAGTTGTCAGAGGTCGTCGACCGAGTGCATGCTCGGTCAAAGCATTTCGTCGCTGTCAACACGAACGACGGCGTCACAGTCGCCGAGCTTCCAGGTAATCAATGCCTGGCATGTGTTTCCTGTCGCCAGGGGCGGATGATCAAGACGGCCGCAGGCATTGTCGAAGGCATGTTGGCCGAGGACGTGCTTCGTGTCGCTGCCTTTGCCGCACAAGCGGCGAAAGACCAGGATTCGGCTGCCGCAACGAAAGGTCAAATTACAGCCTACGCCGAGCAGGTCACGAGCTGCTTTGAAGAACTCGTCTGGCTGCGTGAACTCTCACTCCAGATCAAACAGTGTGATGTCACACGCGATGTGGCTTCCGTCGCGGATGTCGTTCTGCCTTCGCTGGCTGAACTCTCGCATTCCGAAACGGTCGCGCTGCTTTCGGTCGATGGCGACTCGCAGCTTCCTTTTGCAGAACGTCAGGTCCAGGTCGCGGCTTGTGCCGGCAGGCAACGACCGCTCGACGAGGTTCTGTTGACGATCGCCGCACGCTTCGGCGAGCAGTCCTGCAAAACTCCCGTCGTCGTGAATCGGTTTTCTGGCGAAGACGAAGTTTTCTATCGCCTGGGAGTACGATCACTGGTCGTGATGCCGG
>CALDJX010000459.1 GCA_937899075.1 uncultured Planctomyces sp.
GCATGGCACCACTTCGGACACCACTTTGCCCCGAAACAGTCATGGCAGGAAATCCTTGATCAACCAGGGATGTCCGTGCTGACGATTCAAGGTACAAGAAGTTCGTCCAGCGCCGAACGAATCCAGATCAGTATCCAACCTGCATCCGGAATGCCCAACAGTATTGTGATCAGTATCAATGAGCATTACGGCGTCAACATTCCTGACGAAGATGACCCAACCGAATCTACAAGTGTCTTGATCGACAAGCTGGAGCAAAGCTGGGACGCGTTCCTGGACTTCTCAAACAGATCCTCTGAGCATCTGTTGAAGAAAGGCGAATTGCCCTCATGACAACTCAGACTCTGATTCCCGACAGCGAGACTCACGGCATGGCGGCGACCGCTGTATTGGACGAGAGTTCTGCAGCCTCTTCCGACGGCACCGGGCAACGTTCCGGAGGAATCATCAGAGAGCGAATCCTTTCTCCTCAAACCGAGTCGGGTACTGGCTGGCCTCAAACAGAAGTGCAAGCCACCAACCGGGTCCAACGCCTGCAACTGGCATCACCGCTGATTCGTCTTGCGGCTGGAAGTCTCCCGAAAGAACGGATTCGGGTTCTGCAGCAGTGGGAAGGCGTCGTCACGGACGTTGGCGAAGATTCATTCTGGGCCGATCTGCAGGATCTCGGCGATTCGTCACTGCCCATCGAGATCGTCGAACTTCCGATCGAAGAAGTTCCCGAAGACGACCGGGACCTGCTGGTCGAAGGCGGCATTTTCTACTGGTCCATCGGCTACGAAACGAGCGTTGGTGGACAGCTCCGGCGGATGTCCGAGATTCGCCTGCGTCGAACGCCTCGATGGACGAAGCGGGCGATACAGCGAGTCCGTCAGCGTGCGGAGGAACTGTTTGAACTCCACGGTCAGCAGTAATACCGCACCAGCTCTTGATGAGCTTGAGGTATCGGTCTTCGGTCCCGGCTTCGGCGAGTGTGTCGTTGTACATCTCGGCCAGGGCGATTGGATGGTCGTAGACTCCTGTCTGAACAATACTCGTGCGCAACCAATCGCACTGGAGTATCTAAACTCGCTGGGTGTCGATATTGCCACGCAAGTCCGCCTCGTCGTGCTTACACACTGGCACGACGACCATATCCGTGGCTCAGCAAAAGTATTCAGCGAGGCGCTTTCTGCTCGTTTTGCATGTTCGGCCGCTCTGAGGAATCGAGAGTTCTTCAGCATTCTCGCGGCTTCTGAGCAGGTCCGGCCGGTCGCCAGAGATGGATCGATCTCTGAGTTCGAAAGCATACTTGAAGAATTACATCGCCGGAACAAAAGGGGCGTGCGACGTTCTCAGGGAGGACCTGATTTCTGGGCGCAGGACGGGCTGCCTCTGTTTCAGTCGATCGGAACGGGTTCCGCAACAGTGACGGCTCTCAGTCCATCGTCCCAGACCATGACCGATGCGGCGGCACGCTTCGGGAAGCTGATCCCGAAGGTCTCCAGTCAGATCAAGCGATTCCCAAGGTCTACCCCCAACGATCAGTCGGTGGCCTTACTGGTTCAGTCACCGGCTTGTTCAATCTTGCTGGGAGCCGACTTGGAAACTGTTGGCGATCCCCAGCGTGGTTGGCAAGCGATCGTGGATTCGCCATCCCGACCACAAGTAATGTGCGATGCCATCAAAGTGGCTCATCACGGGTCAGAAAATGGAGACCACGATGATATCTGGTCGACACTCATGCATCCTGATCCGCCAGCATTTGTTACGCCATACGCATCAGGTAAAAAGCCGCTCCCATCCGAGGACGACATTCAACGTTTGAAATCCCGAACCCGCCAATTGTATTGCACGACTTGGCCACCCACTCGCAGACCACCACGCCGTAACAGCAGTGTCCAGAGAACGCTTCGTGAAATGGCCCTCAGTCATCGTTCCGTCTCCAAACGCGTCGGCCAAATCCGCCTTCGAGCCAGCATGACGCAACAAGGAATACCGACGATTCAGACCTTCGAAGGTGCACGCCAACTTTGAGAATCAGAGTTCGACCACCGTCTTGAGTGTCTCACGCGAGTAACTGCTTCAGCTATATTGTTCCAGTGAATGCAGATCGTTGAGTCGATCATGGACGTGTTTCATGGGAAGCGGACCTCCGATCCGTAACGGCTCGCAGGGTGGCCCATCAGACAATCTCTTTTAGATTGTCTGGGTGCCGAAGGCACAAGATGGTGCGCCGTCATCTTACGATGAATCTGGACGTTTGGTCTACGATCGCACGCGCTCGGTGAAGCATCTTGTCGCTTTGCGACTCGCCCATTCTGGACAGGCCACTCTATGGGCATCGATTTTCGGTGACGGTGTCGACTTGCGGTGGCGAGATTGAAATCCGAAAGTGTGCGCGAGTCGCCGGGGCCGTTCTCTTGAACGGAGAAACCGGCGGGATCTGACGCTCGGTCGTATTGCTTTTCTTTCTCGGAGTTCGCCGATGTTGATTGCTCATACTGTTGCGCAGAGGCTGCCTGGTTTGCGGCCATTGATCGCGGCGATGCTGGTTGCGGCGGGGACCTTTGCAACGGCGCAGAGTGCGTTTGCTGTCGGGCCGGAGGCATGGCCGCTTTGGGCTGATGGGGCTCCTCATGCTCAGGGGACGGATGAGTCGGACACTCCGACGATTCGGGCTTATCTTCCTCAGGAGTTGGACGGTGTGAAGGCGACCGGAGCGGGCGTCGTGATCTGCCCCGGCGGTGGATACGGAATTTTGGCGATGGATCACGAAGGGCATCAGCTTGCCAAATGGTTTCAGAAGAATGGGGTGGCCGGTTTCGTGTTGCGGTATCGGCACGCTCCGAAGTATCGACATCCCGTGCCGATGGAAGACGCTCAGCGAGCGATCCGTTATGTCAGGGCGAATTCCGAAAAGCTGGGTGTTGATGCTGGCCGGGTCGGGATTATGGGGTTTTCGGCGGGCGGGCATTTGTCATCGACGGTCGCGACTCACTTCGATGCGGGAAATCCAGAAGCGAAGGACGTGGTGGATCGCCAGAGTTGCCGGCCGGATTTTGCGGTGTTGTGTTATCCGGTGGTCAGTCTGACGGCTCCGTACGCTCATCAAGGTTCCGGGCGGAATCTTTTCGGACCGGATGTTGATCAGGAAAAGCTCGAATCGCTCAGCAACGAGAAGCACGTCACTGCCGAAACTCCGCCAACGTTTCTGTTTCACACGGCGGAAGACAAGGGCGTCGACGCTCAGAACAGCATCGCTTTCTTTCTGGCGTTGAGGAAAGCGGGCGTTCCCAGCGAGATGCACATTTATCAAGACGGGCCGCACGGTGTCGGAATGGCTCCGGCCGATCCGGCTGTTTTCGGCTGGAAAGATCGTCTGCTGGACTGGATGCGCGGTTCGGGATTCCTCAGCGCAACTTCTCGCGCTGCAGTTACCGGGACGGTCAAAGTGAACGGCGAAGCTCTGCGTTGGGGAATGATCGCTCTCGCGCCGCTCGATCCGAACAAGCCGCGAGCATGGGCGATGGTCTCACACGGCAAGTATTCCATTCCCGCCAGCCGTGGTGCGGCATTGGGAGAGAACGTCGTTGAGATTTACGACCTCGGTTCCGTCGAGCCTCGTCCAACCCGCGAAGATTTTGCAAGGATCGATCCAAACGGTGCGTTGCGGCTGAACGTTGTCGCCGGGAAGAACGAGTTTGACCTCGATCTGACGCAGTGACGTCTTCGGTGGCCTGGCAAGGTTATCAAGTTATGCTGCACGTGGCTGATGTCGAGCCGTCATTCCCGCGCAGGCGGGAATCTGTTGTTTCTACATAAGTCGGTCAGGTGTCTTCGGCCCAACGGGCCAGCACTATGACAGCCCAAGGCATCGCCTTGGGGATTTCGTCACATAAAAACACCAAAGCCCCGAATGGGGCGGCCCTACTGACTGATGTTTACCGGTTAGGAACGCCCCGTTGGGGCTCCGGCAGTTAGCGAAATCGTACCCCGGACTACGTCCGGGGCTATCAAAGGGCTGGCCCGTTGGGCCGATTTTGAATTCTCTACTTATATATAAACGACAGGGCGGGAACCCTGCACACCCTCGCAAAGTTGAACTGGGTTCCCGCCTGCGAGGCTCTGCGACTTTGCGGCAGTCTGTCCACTCAATACTCATACGAATTCGAACTGCTTCCAAATGCCAAACACGACTTTGCCCGGCTCAAACTGGGACGTACCTGCTGAACTTGCCGGGAAGACAATCTGCCAGGCGTTACGCGAGTTTCTGCCCGATCAGTCCTGGCGGCATATCCGGAAGCTGGTTGAACGCCGTCGCGTGACTGTGTCGGGCGTGCTTTGTCTGGATGTCGCAAGGCGTCTGACGGCCTCGGAAACTGTGTTTCTCGCCGACGCTCCATTGCCTCCTCCGCCCGACGATGGTGATGTCAGCATTCTGCATCTCGACGAGTCGGTCGTTGTGATCGAGAAACCGTCGGGCATGGTTGCGTTGCGGCACGTCGCGGAAATCAACTGGCCGATCAAACGGCGCATGCAGCAGCCATCTGCCGATGAAAGCGTGCTTCGGGCCGTTGGAGCGGCGACGCGAAGTAAACGAAATCTTGCATCGTTGCCGCCGAAGCTTCGTCGTCAGCATGTTCGGTCGGTGCATCGACTCGACCGGGACACGAGCGGGTTGCTGGTTTTCGCAAGGTCGTTGGAAGCAGAACAAAGTCTCGTCAAGCAGTTTGCTGAGCACTCGGTCGATCGTGTTTATCAGGCGGTCGTTCTGGGCACGGCTGAGGCAGGCGAAATCCGCAGTCGGCTGGTGCGCGACCGCGGCGACGGACTTCGTGGAAGCACCACTTCGGAAACCGATGGCAAGCACGCGGCCACTCATGTCGAAGCGGTTGAGCCGTTGGGGCAGTACTCGCTCGCGAACTGTCGACTGGAAACTGGCCGGACGCATCAGATCCGCATTCATCTGGCCGAGCAGGGGCATCCGGTTTGTGGCGACCTGATGTATCGCGGGCCGTTCGGCGGCGAATCGGCACCGGACGAAAGCCGTGTTCCGCGCTTGGCGCTGCATGCTCGAATGCTGGCGTTCGAGCATCCCGAATCTGGTCAGCGGTTGGAGTTTGTGTCAGAACTGCCGGCTGATCTGGCCAGCTTTGTGGACGGACTCCGTGCTGACTGCGTGGCAGGTGGCGCGAAGGCTCAGGAGTCGGGCGACTCGTGACGGCACGCTCGAACCAACCCGGCGATGTGGTTCTCGGTAGCTCGATTGTCGGCAACGATCGGCGTTTGAAGTGGTTTCTGAGGCTGGTTGGATTCGCCGATCTGCTGGCGATCGTCGCCGTGTTTTTGCCGACCGAGTTGCTTGGATGGGCGCATGAGGCGGTCGGTCTGGGATCGCTTCCGCAAGGCCCGATCGTTGGATACCTCGCCCGGTCGACGTCGCTGCTCTATGGAATTCATGGGGCGATGTTGCTTGTCCTGGCGAGTGATGTTGGTCGTTACCGTTTTCTGATTCGCTGGTACGGACGAGTGATTGCGGTCGCCGGGCTGATCCTGGTTGGGGTCGACATCGCTGAGTCGATGCCTGTCTGGTGGATCATCTTTGAAGGCGCAGCCGTGGCTGGCATTGGCGTGATGATTTTAATGCTTTGTCACGAAGACTCGACTGCAGCCAGTGATCTGCCTGACTGTTCGTCGTAACGAACGCCGCCGTGTTAAATGGCAACATGTTGCCGCTTCGCCGCAGGGATGTTGCCGCGCAGCAACACCGAAGCTTGCTCCGAAACCGCACGCCGAGTTTTGTCAGACACGTCGACGACGGCCGCAACTTGTGAACTTAGACCGAGTTTGACGTCGCAAGGCTGGCTGAAACGCTGCCTCTGACAGCGTTTACGCGATTGAGGGATGACCAGCAGGCAGTCTCGATATGCTCACGCTGATCGGTTTTCAGCGGGGACATGACCGGTCGCAGGAGCGATGCGGCACGGTGGTTGCGACCTGAGGTGTGGTGTCTGAAATGACATTCACGGGGAACGCGCCCCTGTTGGTCCTGACTGCGGAGTTGTTTCCCGCCGGAACGGACGAACGATCGAGAATCAGAACTGCGGCAGTCGTGCCGCGCTGGGAGCTGTGATGATTGCGGTTTCGGAAATCAACACGTTTGAAGAGCTGGCGAATTTGCGTGTTACCTGGCGTGAGCTCTGGGAGAAAACCCCGAACGCATCCTTCGTGCAGTCCTGGGACTGGATGAGAAGTTACTGGCGAGCGTATGGAGACAAACAGGAACTCCGCATCTTACTGGTAACTCTGCGAACAAAGCCGATCGGGATTGTTCCGTTGGTGACTCGGCAGGTGGAGACGGCCCTCGGAGCCACTCCGGTTCTGACATGGCCGAAGAACACCTTCGTCCCGTTCTACGGAGCGATTGGGCCAAATCCGGCGGCAACGTTGAGCACCGCGTTTACTCATGTCTGCAAAACTCGCAGAGACTGGAAGTCGCTGGAACTTCCTCAGATCGATGAATTCGGTCATGACAATCTTCGGACCAGCAACGCACTGCGAAATGCTCGACTGAAGCCATGTCGAAATGGTGCCGTCGTCCATCCGGTTGTGGACATGCACGACAGCTGGGACGACTACATGGGGATTCGCGACGTTGCGGCTCGCATGGCTTTTAATCAGGCCGAGAAAGTGATCACGCATAGTGGGGCGATCTCGTTTCATCGTTGGCGGCCAGAAGGCGGCAAGGTCGGAGCCACTGACCGCCGCTGGGATTTGTTCCGCGTGTTCGAGGGAATTCGGCGTGACGCCAAGGGCCGAGGGCGGCGTGATGATCGCGAACTTGCCGTCATGAAGGATGCTCATTCGGCTGCGGTTGACGCTGGAGCTGTCGAGTTCTGTTCGCTGACCGTGGCAGGTCGTCCTGCCGCGTGTGCTTACAACTATCGAGTTGAGGGGCGTCTTGAGAACGTCTTTCTGGGGGCTCGCGAAGCGTACGGCGACTCGGCGTTGACCTGCCTGCTCGGTCACATGTTGCGTGACAGTTTTATGCGGGATGACGAAAGCATCGTCTTTCAGCCACACGACGCTCAACGTGTCGCGACATGGAGCAACGCTGACGTGACATCAATCGCCTACGGACATTACGCAAAGTTGTCGCCAGCTGCTCAGCTGCTGCGGCGTCGACGCGCGGTCCAAGCCGGGGAAATCCCTGCTCAGCGTCCGCCTGTGAAAGTCGAAGCGGCGGCCGAAGAGCAGGTTGCAGCTCGGGGTAGCGAATCCCCTCTCAAGGTTTATTCCGGAGCGTGACAGCACGTCTGCTGTAGCTTCGTTGTGAGCGCGAACGCGCTGACAGCCTGGTGAATTACGTGTGCCAGTGGCTCTGCCAGTGTTTTGTCGATCGCCGTTTCCCATGAAGAATCGCACTGGCGGAGCCAGTCGCACACCCACCAACGGGGCCATTCGGCTAGCGACCTCGGCTTACGAGGCGTCAATCGGAAAACTATTTTTTGAAACGACGGGTCATGAACGATGAAGAAAAAACTGAAATTGACGTTCGGACTGAACGAAATCCTGCTGCTGGTCCTGGAGATTAATTTGGGATTCGCCGGTCTGGCGATGATCGCTGCTGCGTTCTCGGGGCAGTCAAGTCAGTTGTACGCACCAGCTCGAACAATGATCGGCATGTTGCCCGCGTTGTTCTGCGTCGGTTTCGCATCGTGGCTCGTGTACAGACTTCGTTGCGTCAGGCTGGCTAAGAATCGTGCTGCGGGACTTGCGGGCGCGACGTGTCTGGGAATCGTGGCTCTTAGTTTCGGTGCGGCAGTCGGCAAGCTTTCGATGGTCTGCATGACCGACGGGTTTCGCGATGCGGTGAACTACTCAATCAACAGCCCGCTACAGAAAGAAGCCGGGCTGATGTCATTTCTCGCGTTCATCGGGATCGGGCTCGTGTTTGGTGCGACGTTCGTACTTCGAGTCGGCAAGAGTGAAGACATCACTCCCGTCTCGAAAGAATCGTTGCGCGACCAGATTAACGAGCTTGGGCAGCGAGTTGTTGGAGACTGGTCCGAGCAGTTGGTTTGCCGGATGGATGCTCTCGTGGCAGACGGTGACGTGTTGGCCGCAATCGGAATTTACCGGCGGGAAACAAGTTGTACTGCGGAAGAAGCCTCGCGAATCGTGGATGACTGGCCGGAGCAACGCTTGCGTTTGCAATTGGAATTTCTAACTAAGAGGCTTCAGATTCCCGAGAGCACGACGACTCCGATTCAGGTTGCAATATTGCCTGTGTGATCGCTTCAGCGCGAAAGCGAAGCTCTCTCGTGAAAGAGAAGTTGAGCCATGAAATTTCTGACTCCGGCCCGAGTGATGCTGGCTGTCGTCGCGATGCTGGGCGTTTTTGTCATGCTGGGATTTTTTTCGGTGATGAAGACCCTCGACGCGCTCGAGCAGCCACAGTTGACGCGTCAGCGAGAAGGTTTAGAGACTCGAACGATTCCAATGGCTGTCACAACGCTGAAGCCGGGCACGGTTATCCGAAGCGATGATCTCGGTAGCGGGCTGTGGCCGGCGAGGGAAGTCCGTGGCGACATGCTTTTGTCGAAAGGCGTGATTGTTGGCAAAGTGGTGCAGAAAGAAATTAACGCCGCAACTCCGATTCACGCCGCGTCGCTTAAGAGACTGGGAGAGTACTCAAAAGAGTACGTGGGCGTTCCCTGATTGTTTGGCTGCTCACTGAGAGAGTTGCAAAGGCTTGTTCGAATGTCGGTGCTTCGTGACCTGCTGGCAAAAATCGTCGCTCTGATGATGATCGGATCCCGAATCGCGATCTTCCTCGCGATTGTTCCGCGGTGCGTGCTTGCCCTGCTTGGAGACAGCTTTGGCGCGTTGATCGGGTGCTCGCTGGGAGTCGCCGGTTACGCGTACTCCGTATTCGTCTTTCAACGAATCGAGTCGCGGCTGTTTTATCACGCCGACTGGACCGGCGGCGGACTTCTGATGCGTCAGCGGTTTTGTTCAGAAGCCTGGCGATGGCATCGTGATCTGATTCTGCTGTGCATCCTGAGTGGAATGTTTGGAGCCGGAGTCGGCTGGAACGTCACGACACTGACTCACGGTAACCTGACTGATGCCAGAATCATTGCCGCACTGGCGATGGTTGTTCCGTTCGGTCTTGTGGTCTGGCTTTATCGTGGCACGCCGCGATATCGACTCGATCTGCCGGCCACAGAATCCTGAGCGACCTGGCTTCAGCGGGAGGTATTACCAACCCGGCTCAAGAATTCACCTCGTGGATCTCGATGGCTACCGGCTCGAACAGGCCGCCGGGCGAAAGGTCATCGCCCCACGACATAGTTAACTCGACCGTCAGCTCGTTCGAAACTTCCAGCAACGGCGTCATATCGAATGAGACTGTTTCCGAATTGTTCGCGACGCTGCCGAGCGTTTTGCCGTTCACGGCGATCTCCGCTCTTCCGCCAAGACCGGTGAAGGCAATGTGAACCCGTTCGTTGTCGTCGAGATTCGTCGGTCGCTGAAATCTTCGTCGGAAGAGAATTCGGCCCGACACTTTTCCAAACGTTTCCTTCAATGAAGACGGCATGCGAACGCGTGAATCCTTCAGCAACGGCGAATCCATCGTCAAGTCGTCGTCATCCGCTGGGCCCGGACCACGCGGTCCGTCGAGCCACTCGTAAACCCAGGGGCCTTTGAGATTCATTTTGTGTTTTGGTTCGGTTCGCATCGTGAAAATCCTGTTGCGTTCTCGGCGTCAGTGAAGCGAGGGAGAAGATAATCTCATCACGGTGCGATCAACAATCATCGTCCATCAAAGTCGTTGCGTTGACGTTTTCGGCGAAGTGATGCAGGAACACGGCGGCGGCGACGGCGACGTTCAGCGAATCAGTTCCGGAGTGCATCGGGATGGTGACGCGATGGCTGCACAGTTCGAGCCATTCGGCGTCGAGGCCGGCATCTTCGTTTCCGAGAAGGACGGCGACGTTTCCCTCGGTGGGGCAATTGCGAAGTCGCAACGCGTTGTCATCCAGAATCGACGCGACCAGGTTGAAGCGGTGCTGGTCTCGAAGCATGATCAGCATCCGGCTCAGCTCTTCGCCAGCATCGATGATGGGGATGTTCAGGCCGCTGCCCATTGAGACTCGCAAAGCGCGGCGGGAAAACGGGTCGCAACAGCCTGGTCCCAGCAAGAGGGCCGTTGCTCCGAAGCCAGCCGCCGCTCGAATGATTCCTCCCATGTTTTCCAGATTTTCGACGCCGCAACAAACGGCGATCAAGTGGCGACGTTCGATCTTCATCAGGTCGTCGAGCGTCGGCGGAATTTTTCGAATGCCGCAGCCGAGCATTCCAGCATGGAACGTCTGCCCGACCAGCATCTGCGCCAACTGATGAGGGACGACGAACGCCGGCACATCGTCACGCAGGTGTGGCGTGAGCAGGTCGACGTGTTTGTCGCTCGTCAGGACTGAAGCGACCGCAAAGTCGCTGTTCAATAGCCGAATCGTCAGCTTCTTGCCTTCCGCGATAAATTGCGGAGACCAACGCGTCAGGTTCGTTTTCTTAATGTTGCGGTAGACGTGCAGCCTCGGATCATCGAGGTCTGAGATTTCGATAAAAGGCATGAGATTGACCGGGCTGTTGTACCGTCGCGGTTGATTCAGCAGAGTTTTCGTCGCTGCTTTTGCGGGACCGAGCAGGGTGAGCAGATGAGATGGCGGCACTATACTCCGGCGGCAATCTCTGCTTGAAGTGACTCCTTCCTTGAGTGTTCGAACCGTCCATGCCCAACTCTGCCGAAGAAAACTCATCGCCACGGCAGATCGCCGTCGGAAGGCGCGTCGTCGTGATCGGCGGCGGACTGGCCGGGCTCGCTGCGGCGTCGGCGCTTTCATCGCGCGGCATGTCAGTCACTGTGCTGGAGTCGCGGCCGCGACTTGGTGGACGAGCCAGTTCGATCACTGATCGCGACACCGGAGAGACGATCGACAATTGCCAACACGTCGCGATGGGCTGCTGCACGAGCTTTCGCGCTTTTTGCGAAGAGACTGGATGCGAGGATTTGTTTCAGACTCAGCAGGAACTGTATTTCGTTGGACCACCCGGTCAGGCGAAGGTTGTTCGCTTTGCGGCATCGTCGTTGCCGGCTCCGCTGCACCTGGCGTCGTCGTTCCTGAAAATGCCGTGGTTCACGCTCGGCGAGAAAATGCAGATCGCGTTCGGGCTGCGGGCACTGGCGAAGGACGCAATGAAAACGGATTGCTCATTCCAGGAGTGGCTCGACGGCCAGCGTCAGTCTGAAACGGTTCAGCGCCGATTCTGGCACCTGGTTCTGGTGAGCGCTCTCAGCGAGTCGCTTGATCGAATCAGCCTGCGACATGCGCGGAAAGTTTTCGTCGACGGGTTTCTCGCCAGCCGCGAAGGGTGGCAGGTTTCCATTCCGACCGTGCCGCTCGACGATGTTTACGAGAGTCGGATTTCGGCGGCGTTGCGGAAGCATGGTGCGGATATTCGAGTGAAGGCCGGTGTGCGTCGGTTGTTGATCCATGACGGGCGTATTTCGGGAGTCGAGTTGCGCGACGGCTCTGAAATATCGGCCGACGAATTTGTGCTTGCCGTTCCGCATTACCTCGTGAAGACGATGCTGCCGGACGAGATGGCCATTCACCCCGATGTTGCCGCGTTGGATCGCCTGGAAACGGCGCCGATCGCGAGCGTGCATTTGTGGTACGACCAGCCGCTGACCGATTTGCCGCACGCGACATTCGTCGATCGACTCAGCCAGTGGATGTTCAATCGGACGGTACTTGGTCGTAGGGTGTGTCTTGACGCACAACCGGATTCAGCGGTGCGTCAAGACGCACCCTACAGCGTGGCGGACCGTTCCATGGCCCCTCTTCCAAAGGGTGAGGGGGAGAACGACGGCGGTTGTTGCCTGCAGGTTGTGATCAGCGCGGCTCACGATCTGTCAGCCATGTCCGAGGATGATGTGATTGCGAAGGTCGACTCGGAGCTGCGTGAAGTCTGGCCGGAGAGCTGCGACGCTAAACTAATTCGCGGTCGAATGATCACCGAGCATCGAGCGGTTTTCTCACCACTGCCGGGTGTCGACGAGCTCCGACCGGTCCAACAGTCTCCGATTCCAAATCTTCAGTTTGCTGGGGATTGGACTCGGACAGGCTGGCCCGCGACGATGGAAGGCGCCGTCCGCAGCGGATATCTCGCGGCAGAGAACGTGTTGCGGAGAGGTGGATTTTGCGAGTCGATTGTTGCGGCTGAACTGTCGAAAGCCAGACTCTACCGCATCCTGTTCTCGTGAATTTTTCAACCACGAAATACACCAAAGACACGAAAGTACATTCCTGGTTTCGTGTATTTAGCGTATTTCGTGGTTGCTCATTTCCTGTCGATAAGACTTCAGTCCGGCAATGTGGAGTTCAATTTCTCAGGCTGCGGATTGAAACCGCTCAACGAGCCGTGTCGCGTCGTAGTGGTTGTGCGGCTCAGCGACTTTCTATGAGTCTGCAAGCGTCGGCTCCTGCGAATGGTGGGCCGGATCAGCGAATCCTGTTGTCTCGCGGGTTCCCAACGGTCAAACTTTCCAGCTTCTGAACGGGATGAGATTCCGCGGGCTCGAAGTCTCGGATCCGATTTATAGAGTGGCCGATTCAGGCAGTGCCTGAAGGCTCGAAAGAAAGCGTCAACCACGATGTTCCGAACAGCTCCTCTCCTCGCCGCTGTGGTCTGCCTGGCTGCGTCTCAAAGTGCGTCTGCCCAGGGAATCATCTGGAGTCTCCCGGAAGACGGCAGCCTCGTTCACTACGAAGGCACCTATCGGCAGGTGGAAGCTCAGCCCGGCTCCAGCGAGGGAAACCTCGAAATGGAGTGGATCCGGCATCTCACGATTAAGTCGGTCGGCAAGGAAGACGCCGAGTATCGCGGGAAGACGGTGCCGTGCCGCTGGATCGAAATGAAACTGCAGACCGGTCGTGTCAAAGATGGTTTGATCGCCACCGGGAGCGTCGGCGAGCGGATCTACAAGGTGCTTGTGCCGGAGAGTGCGGTCATTGGCCAGACGCGCGACAGCGAAGGGTTGCCGGTTACCTACCTGCCAATCGTCCGCGGGTATCGCAAAACGAACGACAAGGATCCGACTCCGAAAGAGATCACATCGAAGGTGCTGCAGATTTACCCGATCATTTCTCTGGTTCGACACTACCGGGACATGACTCGCGGCAACATTCCGGAGTCCGTGCAGGTCGGTCAGGAAGACGTTGAGGCCACCAAACTGACGGGCAGTTTCGAGCAGGAAAGTCTCAACGACCGAGTGTTGCACGAGTCGACGCTGTACCTCAGCAAGTCAGTCCCGTTTGGACTGGCGAAATGGAGCGTCAAGATCACGCAGGAAGCGAAGGGCGAAGTCGAGCCGCGCAGCGAGTTTCAGTTCGTGTCGGAAATCACTGTCGACATGACCGCCCGACGGATCGAAAGCAACGCCCGCAGCGAGCTGGTTGTCCAGTAAGGCGGCGTTTTGGATTCTCGCCTGAGAGGCAACGCTCTCCCATTACTCCAGTAGGCTCAGCGAGTCCCTTGGCGGCAATCCAGGAAAGATTTCCGGATTATGCCGATTTCTCCGAAGTTGCCGCTTCCGAATTGCCGATGACTGTTTCGGATACCCATGTGTCAGTGCAAAAGCCAGCACACATGGCTGACAAGATGAGCCCAGTCAGGATGAACGGGACGGAATTAGCATGAAGCTCGAACTTCTGCGAACACAGGCTGTCACAATTCTCGGAGTCTGCGGTCTGGCCATGATGGCTACGGGCTGCCAGACGTCGGTCGGCGGACAGACGTTACCCTCGGCTTACTACCTGCGGGATGACGTGCAGTACTACCCGGCCGGTCCTGAGTTTCTGCTGACAAATACGAAGCAGGCAATCGAGCAGTACAAACTCGATCAGACCGGTTTCCAGGATGATTTCGGAGCCGGCGATTCCGGCCCGGGTGTTGGCGATGGCTTCGACTAACGATCAGCACTGATCGACTGCAGTCTTTCAAGCCCGAATGCTCACTGGACGAGACCTGACGCTGCCATGTCAGGAACCTCGTTCGTGTGAGCGTGACGGGATTTTTTCGTATTCCGCCGAGTCTAAAGCGGTGGCCTGGGATCAACTTCCCGGTTTCCAACCGCGTCATTCCCGCGCAGGCGGGAATGACGAAAATCTTCGTCAGCCCACGGTGGCTTTCGGAAATCTGTCAGAGCAGGACAGGATTCTGACGAACACGAAACGGGCCGGATCGGGTCACGTGTTTGACAATGGGAAGTGCAGTCGTAAAATCACTTCCCGCTCCGCTCACTCCACCTGCTCCCCGCGGGCGAACCGAGTGGACATCCCCATGCCAGATGGTCTGTGAATCCCCTTCGGGACGGATGTCCGACTGACCGGTCGCTTACGCTGCCTGCCTGTTGCTTCAGCAGGAGCGTCGCTTCTTTCGCAGGGCCTCCGAGTTTCAGACTTTCTGAGTATGCACGCTGTCCATTTGCAGGTGCTCGCCGTTTAGTTGTGCGAATTCTGCGAACACTCGCCGAGTGGTTGATCACTTGAATTCGAGCGGACGGTGGTTCATTCGAGCATGGGAATCCCATCCACTGGAGCCGTATTCTGGTTTCGCGAGGTCAGTCCTCCGGAATGTCACCGCGAAACTGTCAGGAGAGCAGACATGTTGCTTGGACTCATCCCATTTGTTGGCGGTCTTGGATTACCCGAGTTGATGATATTCGCGGTGATCGTTCTGCTGGTGTTCGGCAATCGAATTCCAGGTGCCATGAGATCGCTTGGAAAGAGCATTGTGGAGTTTAAGAAGGGGACGAGCGACGCCGAAGGTCTCAATGACGACGGCCCCAAAGATTCGTGAACGATAGTTGCTTTCGCGGCATTCCAACGTTGCGGTGACGGTTGAATCGTCTCTGCAGAAATTCAAAATCAACGTTAAACATGAGGTGTCACATGACTGCTATTCTTGCATTCTTCCCTGGTGGAGCTCCCGGATTTCCTGAACTGATCATCTTCGGCACGATCGCTTTGCTGCTGTTTGGCAAGCGTCTGCCGGAAGTCGCTCGCAGCCTGGGTAAAGGCATAGTCGAATTCAAAAAGGGCGTGCGAGGTATCGAGGACGAAGTCAGCCAGTCGACGTACAACTCGTCGTCCAGCACTCCGTCAACGCCACGGCCAGCTGCCAGCGAAGACGTCGCTGAAGTGACAGCTCCCAAATTCGAGCCACCAAAGTTTGATCAGGACGACGAAGGCGAAGCAAAGGACGCGTAATGCGAAGAGATTCTTAGTCACACCAGTGGCTGCCGGCTGGCAGGTTTCTGTTTCAGGAGATGCGCAATGCACGTCGGAATTCAGGAAGTTGTTTTGATCATCATGTCAGCGGTCGTGGCCGCTTTCATGGCCCGCCGCTGTCATCGTCCCTGGTTGCTGGGAATTCCCGTCCAGGTCGCCGTGATCAGCATCTGCACCCCCGCAGATCCGGTCAGCACGTTAATGATCGCCTTGCCGTGCTGCGTCATGTACGCGCTCGGTGTGTTGAAGAGCGGAATGAAACAAGAAGCAGTCACGTGACAGATTGCCGAAACGCAATCAGCCAGACTGAAATTTAGAACCAGACTGAAATTTAGAACGCAGAGGCCGCCGAGAAATTTCGCAGAGGTCAGGAGACTCTCCTTTTCACTCTGCGAGTCCTCAGCAAACTCTGCGTTCCTTTTTATTCGGTCTGGTAGGTCAGGCTCTGCCTGACGAAGTCCGAAAGCACGGTTCGCAATTTCCCCTCACGCTCCAACTCGATGAATCAGTGAATTTTGTTTCGAAGACTCCGTCAGGCGGAGCCTGACCTGCGAACGAAACGCTTCAATAGCTACGTCAATCCCTTGTGATGAACTCATCAAGATTCATGACCACTCTTGCCACGGCAATCATTGCGGCGATGTTTGGATCCTCGACGGATTTCAGCTTTAGATGCTCGGCGTCTTTCAGTCGAAGCACGTCCTGATGTGTGGCTGTGAGATAGCTCAATTCCTGGTCAACCGGCCGTCTCCCAAGGCACCTCTGAAACAAGTCGTTCACGGCTGCGGAAACATCGTTGGGATGCAGCTCGATCATCTGCCGACCAAGCGTTTCGGCACATTCGTAAAACACGGGATCGTTCAGCAGCGTGAGTGCCTGCAGTGGCGTGTTGGATCGTTCGCGGCGACTGCACGAGACGGTTGAGTCGGGGGCGTCGAATGTCATCAGCATCGGGTACGGCACCGTCCGCTTGAAGAAGATGTACATGCCTCGGCGGTATCGCTCG
>CALDJX010000460.1 GCA_937899075.1 uncultured Planctomyces sp.
TCCGCCCCATGTCTCCAAGTCGTTTACGCAGATCGCCATCGTCTAGCAGTCGCTCAATCTTGTTTGCAAGATCGGCAGCGTTGCCTGGCTCAAACAGGAGTCCCGTCGCTCCGTCGAGAACAGTCGTCTGCAGACCTCCGATCCGACTCGCCACAACGGGGCGACCGACTGCCATCGCTTCAACAGCACTGCGGCCCAGCGCTTCTTCTGCCACTGTGGGGAATACCAGCAAGTCTGCGGATCTAATCGCCGCCGGTAATTCATCCTGAGAAAGCCAGCCAACGAATTCTGTGAATTCATTATAGAGTCCCGCTGGGTCGCCCGTCGCAATGATCCGGAAATCTGACCGACGTCGGCTCAGTAATTCCCCAGCTTCCTGCAGAACATGAAATCCCTTCATGTACTCGCTGACCAGACCTGCAAAGAAAATACGATATGGCTCATCCTGACCGCGATCGTCGCTCCTCGGCCATGGCCATGGAAATCGCGAAGCATCGAATCCACTTGGCACGACATGGACCGCCTTGCTGTATGGGGCGACCATTTCCCGAATTAATGGATTAACAACGAGCACGCCGTCGGCATCTTCGAAGCATTTTTTTAACCGATCTACATAGTCAGAATCATCGAACCCCGCCAACTCACGTTCCATACTATGTAGCGAACCCGACAGGTTTCGATTCGTGGAAACACATTCCTTACAAGCTGTCGGTGATCCAAATTGGTGTTTCGGGCAAGAAACTATACCGGCTGTTGGACCAGGCAGCATCCGAACGTTGTTCAGAGGGCACAAGCACTCCAAGGCAGCTATTCGAACAAAGTACGGATAGCCTTCAGCGGCTTCTGCCAAAAGTGGTTTGCAGTTCCAACTATCTGTAATAATGACGTAGTCTGGAGTAAACCCATCCAGCTTGCTCCGGACTGATTTCCGAACGTTGTCGGCTGACAATTCCTTGTCGCTGATTGCGATCGGAAAATGAAGGTCGTTCGGCAATCCATCGACTCTGCCGACTCCAAGCATTTCACTTTGGACATAGAAGTGGCGAGTCTCGAACCCGGCACACTGCAGGAATCGTACGGTCTCCGCACTATGGACCGTCCCCCCGCCAGTCGACGGCCAGTTGAATAGCAAACTTACAACAGCGACCCGAATCGGGCGTTTACAGGAATCCAAGACTCTAAGATTGTGCCTAGCAATGGCCGACGTTGAAGGCTCAATAGATTCATTCAGTAGTTGAGCTGCAATCCGACCGTCACCTTCAATCGCGTGCGAAACGCCTAACCCAATCATGCTTTGCGATCGGGTGAGCTCTAATGCAGAACTGGAGAGGCTGCTAAACAATCGTCGGGCTGTCTCAGTGTCAGCCGCACATGCAGCCCGGCAGGCTGCCTCGTAGTGCGTCGTTGCGTCACCTTGCACGATACCTCACTACCTCATCAAAATGATGCAGCACCAGCTGCCCAGAACACTTGTACCGGCAACTCACAACTGCACAGACCAATAGAGCCAATGACGTCTCATCGGCCAGTTTCTCCATTCGATGGGACACCATCGATCTGACGAGGATTTCTCGTCAGCTACACCTGCGTTACATCGTTGGGACTACCTCACTGGCACTGGGCGACAAGCAAACACTTAGCCATGTCACGGAACGGGAAGAGCAAAGCAGCTCATTAGTCCATCGGACGATGCCATAACAATCGACACCACGTCACCAACACGTTCAGCCGCGATGGCCGCAACGTTTAAGAATCGACTGTCAAGCTGCGACACACTGCGGCTACTTTCTATATCCCATAAAGTGCAGATGCCGTCCCGGTCGACGGTTACAAACATCTTGCCGCCATCGACGAAACGAACATACTTTACCTCAGACGGTCGAGTTTCGATTCTCTGTAAATATGTTGCATTGACGGTGTCTACAATCGCAACAGCGCCAGACGCAAATGCAATTGCATGGCGAGCACCGTCTTCAGATATCCCAGAATCGCATACGCTACCGCCAACCGTCCCCACTGGAGGGCTTGAACGCAAGTTCTCCCCTTCTCGGACGCCTTCGACGAGAAAAGCTCCGAAGGAATTCAGCCATTCAACTTGATTATGTCGAGAAAGCGTGGCACACGAATCCGGCGAACCGGATCGCAGCAGCGCACCAGGGGAAAATTGTGGCTGATAATCTTCGTGAAACATTGAGTCGACCATAAATCTAAGTACAATGCGACCGTTTCGCGAGATCTTCCCCAGATTCTCAACGAGAATTCTCTGATGCACTTTGACTTCATTCGTCTGAATATTTTTATCGATGAATGACGGACTAACTACGTGAAATGCGTTGGCTTTACTCTTTCCAATCATCCATTCGCTCGCATTTCCTGACCGATCAATCCAAGCTCCGCGAAGCCCTGCTGCGTCGATGCCGACATGAGCAATTGCTGACCCATGAGGCTTCCCTATCGTTTCGATGGCCCCATCACTTCGCAGACGCTGCAGCGTTCCATCCTCAAATCCAATGATTAAGTACCTGCTGTTTGGACACATTCCGATAGCTGTAACTGGCTTCCCGAAAGTGTGGAGCCGGGTTCTAGATCGTCTGTTTGGTTCAACAGATGCAAGCCAGACCTCAATTTGATCAAGAGCATAAGCAATCATCCCGTGCTGCAATTCGGAGATACAGGAAATCGTCCCATGTGCTGATACAATCCTATCACCAGTAGCCGTACTAAGGACCTGGATCGAAGTCGAAGCACTTGATGCGACAACAGTAACTCTGTCAGTACTTTTCAGGATCGGTGGCGAGGCGGCGGCCCAACGCCGTCTGAGTATCAAATCGCTGTCCCCATCTACTGCGCTCTTCCAATTTATCCTTTTGCCTGCACTACCGTTTCGACTATCGATCCAGGGTGACACATCATCATCATAGAAGCCAGTCAACCAACGATCACGTACCGAGAGATTGGCTTGCCAATGGTGCGTCTCATGAATGTATTCCCCGGTTTGGACATCCAATAATCTATAGAGAGGCTTGTGGGTCTCGTTGTGTCGAAACTCAACTCTTACGAGATACGTTTTCCCGTCCGTCTCGGCAGTTCGAAACGTATTGGAGCATTGGTAAATATAATGCCCCGCAGGCAAAGAGACTGACTGACCTTCATAAGTGTCAGAAATTCTATCCAGATCTACAAGCACCAGTGACGAGTCCGAAGAGAGTAGCAATTTGCATGTATGATTCAGACTGACCAGCTCGTCAAATGAATCATTCAGCTCGATCGAGGACATTACACCAAGATCGCTTCCATTCAGAATTGTCAATCTGCTAACGAACGTCGACTTAAAGGGAACCATCCCGTTTTTGTGTGACGTGCGATTGTCGTAGCACTCATGAAAATAGCAGATTTTTTGTCGAGCAGCGTTAACGACTGGACGAACGATACTTAGATTTGTTGCGTTCGACGGAATTGGAACGACATGACTTGCGAACTCAGTTTGTGTCGAAATATCCCACAATCGAATTCGCGGAACAATAAGCGGAACACCGTAGAAACTTCCCTGACAGTCAACATTCTGCGGATCATCGGTAGACACGATTGTCGAATTGCCGTTAAGCCATTCTGCGTAAAGGGTCGGACGCAACGCACTCCATCGCAATTCCAGCGAGCCGCTGAGTGAGTCCCAGATGCGAATGTCGCCAGCGACCGTAACAATCTTCGTGCTGTCACTGCTGATCGCTAAATCGGAAAGTCCAGGACCATGCAGCAGCACGGGCGATTGAAAATTCGTGTCACTTCGCCCCTTCTCATGCATTGCGTTTTCTGTCGCTCCATCACGCGACTCAGCACCCGCCAACAATGACTGAGCGAAAAAAGACACGCAGAATAAGACGAATGCTGCACACAAAATCATGAACACAGCCCCCAATCTTCGGCACATTACACAATCTCCCGGACAGCAGTGGTCCAATTACGTCAACACCAGCGGCTCAACTACTCAACTTTTCCATAACCTGAGAAACTTGATGTCACGATTGCTGGTCCACACTTAGGATGGTCAGCACGCAAAGTGCGAGTTGCCTGGTAAAAATTCAGCCCATCTATTGGGGGGGACGGCGGGAACGCCAGGGATCGCGCCCGTCGCGACATTTTTGTAGTTGGGACGGTTGGGCCGCCATCATTTTTACCCAAAGAAATCGTCATACTTTTACCTTCGCAGAACATGCTCGCCGAACCTCCTTCAAACTTTGCACTTCCACCTGACACTCTGGCTGCCACGATAGTTTTTGTTACCGTCGCGACATAGAGTGACGCACAGCAATGATTCTGCTCAACAGTCGGAAAGTGGCTTCGAAGTATTACTCCGGCCGCTCCAATAACAATATTTGGATGGTTGTCAGTACTGTCATTCTCAAATGTCTCCAGAAAATTGTATTGATAGGAGATAGTGCAATCCTCGCATTCAGGGCAGTCCTTGACCGGAGTTGTTTGGCATATGGCAGGAGTCAGCGATTTCGACGTGCCTTGCTGCAGTGTAATGGAGATTGCTACACGCTGGATAAACCCCTGGCTGGTGCGTGGAGCACCAGCAGCCTGCAGTGCATTTCGTTCGGCATCGGTGAGCTTGAATGTTGTTTTTGCATGTCCGAACTTCCTGGGAATGCGACTCGGACAAGGGCCCGGAACTGTGACCTGCGGTGGAAATGGCTCCTCGAATGACTGGCCAATATCAATCAGTCCGCTTGGGTCAATTCGATTCAGAGGACTATTATGAGTATAGGCGTAGGCCTCAAAAGGCATTTCGAAATCGGCTGGATCTCGGCTAGTCCACCGAGCAGTTAATGACGAGAAAACCCGTCGACGAACTGAGTACAGTTTCGCAGAAGAGTCGCTTTGATATCCCGACCTTCCAATCCATTCGTAGTCAGTATCTGAACTCCCAGTCCGAGAAATCAAGCTCCCATATGCCGAATACCTGCTGGTTGCTGTTACCATCTGGGTGTCATCAGTTTCTGCGGAAGTTGACCCAATCACATCATAATGATGAAACGATATCGTATTAGAACGCTTTTCACTGATTAGCCCCCCCCTCAGGGCTTGGTCGTCGAACGTAGCAGGTCGAACTATTCGCGGCTGAATCAGTCCTGGTTCTGACAGAATCTCGATGCCAGATGTAATCGACAACTTTCACGGTTGATTCTCCCTAATTCCACAACAGAAGAGGTTTCGCCATATAGTGCTGCCGCATAGTTGAACGCACTACTTGATTGGTCGCCACATCGTGACGCGTTGCCGCAACAATGATGCGCCTTTCCGGAATGCAAACTACGTCGATTCGACTTTCAGTTTAACTAAAAAAAACACTCACTGGCCAGTTGAATAACTGTGAGCTACCGTCAGAAGTCGTGGCCTGATAAATTATAACAAATATGGCGGCCCCTGATGAGGAAAATTATTCTACAGTCGCACAGGATGTGCCACGAGCAGTGTAAATTCAGCATTGCCATCACCAGCAGTTTTTACAATGAAGATCGAAATCTAGATACCACTCGACCGCATCGTAAGCATCAATTCCCATTTGATCTACCGTCCACAGTCCTCGTGAAGGAGGCAGCAGCTTTCGCGGCAAGTCAGAGATGCGAAATTTCAATGTCACTGAGCTTTCGACGTTCTCCATCGACTGCCACACGACACAGAAGTCCTGCGGTACAGCCAACAATGTAAAGTCGAAAACTGAGACCAGTCCGTGCTCAGTCAGGTGAATCGATCTTTCGGGATGCGACTTCAGTGTCTCTGCTGCCGGCCCTGAACAGTACGCGTCCTTTATATTCATTTTGTGAGTACCGTTCGCCACTGGAATTTCTACGACCTGTAGTACATATCGGTTGCCGTTTATATCGCACTGACAGCTTACGAGCGAGTGGAGTGTGCGTGATACATACCAGTCAACCCCCTCAATGCTAACAACGTATTCCGTGTACTGTGCAGATTCCACATCACATGCTATCTTTGCCCACCTGGCAATCAGGTCGTTCTCACTTTGAGCGTGCTGCTGAAGTGCTTTTTCGCTCGACACGTGACCTGGATACCTGCGAGCGAGCGCGTAACACGCCGCAAGAACGGTGCTTTCGTTGCGGTTGTCCAGAAGGCCGATCAACGGCTCCAGGCTGCTGCTGTTCACCTCGGCATGACAGGCAATTGCAAGAGCAGCTGCGGCCTGAACCTCAGGATTCGCGTCTCCAAGAACAGCAACCGCCTTTGAATGGGATGTTTCCGTCCAGCCTGCCAGCTGCCCCAATGACAGACATGCCTGCCGGCGGACTCGCGCATCGCTATCAGTCACGCGAGCACACAGAAGCTCCTGAGCCGCCATGCTTTGTGACTTGGGGAGCAAGGGAAGCATTCGTGAAGTCGCATGACGAACGTCAGGGTGGGGACTTAGGCACGACTCCTTGAGCACCGGCAATATATTCGCATTTAGGCTCCGACACCGCTGCGTAAACAGCTTAGCCTGCTGCACGAACCACCTGTTGTCAGAAGCAAGAAGACCCAGAAGAAGCCGTACGCTTAGGGGGTCGTCTGGCGCAAGCTCTTGAAGGGAATTGACGGAGTAAAAACGAACCAAGTCAGACGGGTCGCTCACTCCTAGCTGACGTAACCGCGTCAGAACCTCATCTTTTACGTCAGGAATGCGCCCCAAGGCACAGGCGGCAGTCGCCCTGACGAACTGATCTTCAGAATGAACGCACTCCAACAGAGCATGAATATGACGACGATTGACCAACCCGGTCCTGTCAAACAACAGATCGCACGCGTGCCGAGGAGCAAGCATTGGGCTCGCTGTGGTCACCCGCAAAGACGCAATTCTGGAGGCAAGTCCAGACGCGAATAAAGGACCAGTCGCAGCAACAACTGACAACGTCACCGCTACTGTAATAACTCGGACTAACTGCCTCGCAGCGCGCGAGGTTTCACAACTCTCGACTCTGACGCATATTGTCTCGGCTTGGCACAACATTTCGGTTCGCCCTTGCGTGCAGGTTACGCTATTAGTTGGAGCAGCTCCTCAGAAAGATGCTGCCAACAAAAATGCGAAAGCGTTCCCGACGACGATTCAGAATTAATCTAAGGTCATATACCGACGGCATAGTCAGAAATCTGCGGCAGTAAAGGTCTTTCGACAGCGAAGTGAAATCGATTTCGAAGCAACGACTCGTGGTTCTCCGGTCGCAACATCAAAATTGCAGGTATCAACCACAAAGCCCCAAAACACCGTGTGCACAATTATGCGAAGTCCAGTAAAACCGCCAGGCAACGCGTTCACATTCCGCTCGATGGCGCTAAGTCGAATTCCAGGATAATCTGACATCTCAAACCCGCACCCATCGGCGTCGTACCCGCTGCTGTTCTCATTGGAGTCGTTATCGCGATGGCCGTAGTAAGGTTGCCCCAACGAATCCACATCCTCACGAATCACCCCATAAGGAAAAGCACCCACAATCTGATCCACTGCGCCGCCTGGCAGAAGCTGATATCGATTATAGTTCATTACCCATTGCCTAAATTCGCAGCAATCACAGTTCGGCGCCTCGAAACTGACCTTTCCGCTGATTACTCGCCCGAATCGGTCTTGCCCACCGAATGGAGCGTGAATTCCGCAGGCCCCAACGAAGCCGTAGTCGAAATCTTTCACCTTGCATCCGCACGGAGGCACTGGAATCAATGGGTCAGCCAGAGGAATTGGCAGCGCCGGTGGCCTGACAGGATTCGGGGGGGGCGGCGGAATTGTGAATTCTTCAACCTCAAAGAGGCCGCTCGGATCAATTCGAGTTAACGGGCCATTCTTGACATACCCATATCGATTCGCGCCGTCAATAAATCCTACTGGATCCTGCGAATACCACCTTCCCATGTCAGCTGCATAGTAGCGCCGCCTGACATAGAACCGATTGGAAGTATCTTTCTGGTACCCAAATCGGCCAACCCATGTGTGAATCGCCGAATCAGCGGCCAGTGTCTGGATGCCAAATGCTGTGTATCGAAACTTATCCGTAACCGACTCTTCTGCGTCAATACGCTCAGTCGTAGAGCCGAGTGCGTCAAAACAATTCACATACGAATTGCCATCTCGATATTCGCCGATCAGTTTGCCATTCCGGTCTGCGCGACGCAGAAAGCTTGCAGTGACTGCGGTTGAGCCGTCAATTTCGCTGCGCACTGAATCGCGATGCCAGACATAGTTTGTAGTTGCCACCTTCGCCTCCCTTACATTATAGCTGCACAACGTGCCACTGCTCCGTGATGTGCCGTTGCCATCTCAATACTGAGGTGAATGCAGAAAACCAGCGGGCATTCCAAGGTGAACCACTCTTAATCTAATCACTTATTGCGTAGCGAGTGCTCGCATTTGTTTACACGTATTACCTGACATTTAAAGAGCGATTCAGTAACACCGAGAGGAAATTCTCGATCTTGCGGTGGCGCCCCTCAGAAACCGGCCGTCAATTCGAAACCAAGCCCCGAAACAAACTGACATCACTCGACTGCAATCAATCATCGACGAAACTGACTACGACTCATCGACGACGCCATTACTGCAACCTCAGTCATGCAGGTGAAAAAAAAACGCCGATCCAAATGCTGAATTCTGACCCATGGAAAACGCCAACGAGCATCTTGCGGGCAGTGATCCGAATTTCGCCGCATCCACGTTACAAAGCCCAATCGTTGTAGCATCGGACGCTCGTTTACAAGTTGTAGAGCAGGCAAAGGCAATCTCTCCCAGAACGACTCGCCAATAACAGATTGACGCATCCCCTGAAGAGCCATGCGCCAATAAATCATACCGTCGATCGCGCTTACACACGACAAACGGCAAAACCTCACGAGGCACGTTCGAAACCATGAGTTGCAGTCCGTTTGGCATAGTCGCTGTCAATGCATTTCGCCAAATGCGTGATCGGCAGTGGACACTCCCTCTGCACCGATTCTCGCCGCCCAATAGCAGCTATTCCAAGCAAGTACCAATAGGCTCTCATTATAGCGATACATTCGCCACGCATCCATATTTTCTCGTATTTCAATGAAAGGCTTGTCGTGGGATCGTGCGAGCTGGCCCGTAACTTTCTTCCACATCGCATCACGCAGTACGGAATCAAGGCTGATCCGTTCACTTGGGGATAGTTCGTCGATCACATCGTCAGATGCCGTTCGGGTTATCACACCATCTTGAATCACTGGAAGCGGAGGTACCACAGTCATCGCCAGGACAGGATACTCGATATGGACACCAGGCCTGCGCTTCTGCAGCCGTCCGTAGCCGGCAACGGAAACCATTGTACTGCTGAAGCTACGCGGGTCACAGCTGGATACCACTAACGATGGAACTGCCTCGCTAAAGACAATTCGGGACAGATATCTATTGTCAGCAAGGAGCCTGCTTGTGTCATCTGTCACGAGCGTGCCAGATACGTTCCAATTGCGAATCGCCATACCTGCAATACTCCGGATCCCTTTATCGGTGATCTCAAGGTCGCGCAGACTCAATGTTTCGACTGATCTATGACGGACTATCGCTGCAAGGCCATTGTCCGTGATCCGGCTTGCGTTAAATCGGATCCGGTTTCGCCCCTTGTCATCTGAAGGGTACGATGCTCCAAGTGTAAGATTCCGTAGAGACAGCATGCCACGTAGCGTTTGCAAATCAGAATCGTCACAATACGTTCCGGAGAGATCTAAAGTGTGAAGGGGTATGATATGCATGTGCGTGAAAAGTTCGTTGCTAATAGAGATCGGATGCTCATTGCCTAGTCGCATAGTTCCCACGTTCAGATATGCTGCTGCACCTGCGAATCGCCGCCCATCTACATTCAGTTCTGCAGTGCCTTCTTGAACTCTCAGGGTTCGCTGGCAACCAACTGGATGGAACAAGTTGCACTCCTGGCAGGACAAAGTAAACCCCACACCAAGAAGATACGTCTCTGCCTGATGAAACTTAGCAATTATGAGCAGTATTGCAATAAGTACAAAAGCAATAAGACCTTGAACCGCAAGGCGAATTTGGTTCTTACCCAGTGTCATTATTCGATTTTTGGCTTGGATTTGCTGACGGTCAACGGAGTAATTGTCATTTCAGCATCGCTGCAGCACTGATTCGTCATTGAGTATGAATAGTGAATCCACGACCACGGTGTCGACTTTCCTTTGGGCCACCACTTTGGTTCCGAATCCGAAATGTGCCCTGACAACGTCGTCAGGCATCCGTTGTCAACCGGAACATTAGCATTGGACCAAGTGGCTTTAGCCCCTGCTGGGAGAGACAGAAAGAACCGCATGTGGACGCTGACTGAAAACTCATTGCACACGCGATCTTCGCACGCTTCTGGAATTGATATTGGATCCGGCAGACCATGTTTAAATGTACCGTGGCCGTCAGTCATTGCGTAATCGAGGCTACCGTCAGGGTTAGCTTTAGTCGTTTTAGCCTTTCCGCCCAGCAGTTCCCAGACTGTCGTAGTCGACTTCTTGGCGTCGCCACCGCATTCACAATCACAGCCTCTGCATTCCTGTGCGCTGCAAACGAATGTAAACTGTTGGAACACATACAGGCTGAAAGGTGACTTTAATCCTAATTTCTTAACGTCCGATGCCGGGACAGTAACCTTAGTTTTGAGTTTGGAATGCCACTGAGGACAGCTGCCAGTTTTGTCCCGCTGACCTTCATCGACCATATTAACGCTGATTGGCCAGACCGCGAGAAGCCCGCTCGGGTCAATCGCAATGATGGGATTATTGTCAGCGTATTGATATAGGTTGCTACTGAAAATAGGATCCGGGCTTAGCCAACGTACCATCGCAGAAGAGTAATGTCGCTGCCGAATACAATACACCCCGTGACGCTCCGCCTGGTATCCCGAACGCCCAACCCATTTGTATTGCGTTGGTGTAGTGCCACTCCTCTTTATTTCTCGACCGAATGCCGAGTACCTGAATACATCAGTGACCGTCTCGGTAGCGTCAGTCAACTCAGCGGTTGATCCAAGTCCGTCATAAGTATGTATTCGAATACTTTTAGCTCGCTGCTCGCTTATCAAATTGTCAATGTCGTGCGGTCGACGATTGAAGTGGACAGTGGCACTACCGACACTGTCGGCTTCCTGTCTCACTGAATCTCTATGCCAAATATAGTTTGTGACTGACATGATTGAGACTCCGACCCAACGCAATTGACTAGTTCAACGAACCCAAAGGCACCAAGCCAGGAATTGTTCCTGCATCATCCCGCACCATATCTTGCAGGCCCTTCTATTAGCGCAGCCACATCCACACCCAGACCACCTGCACCGCACATCCACCGCAAAACAGCCCAGCAGCGATCAGGACATAGTCCCATGCGCCTTCAACTGCTGCGATGCATCCAAAAGTAAATGCAATGAAAGGAAATACGAAATGCGCTGCCACGATGAACCCCGGCCAGCCAGTAGAGTCACCAGATCGAGCAACGATCAACAAGCACACTATCTGCACCATGAGACTGATGCATAGAAGCCCCGAAGGGACCCCGAGTCCTCGCCACGCTCTTCTTGCCATTTTTGGTTCACACAAACGGAACATGTCGTGTTCTCATTGCTCGAAGACTATTCAACTTTTGAATTCCACTAAAACTGCTCGGCTGGCAGTTTTCGCCACGGAGTGTCAGGAAATCTCAGCGAAAATTGCCCCAGCCACGTCCAACTGCTCAATTCCCTCCCCGGCCACTTCACAACTCAAAGCAAATCGTAACAGCTCGGGTTCGCTCACATTCGTAAGACTTCGGGCTCCTAGCTTTATTTGACCGACAAGTCTGATTGGAATCTTGTTTTTCAGCCGACTCATCTTGGCCCCATTTTTGTTTCGAAGTATTCTAAATTGTTCTAAGCGGGCAATGGGACAGTGCCGCCTTCGCCATTTACCTAATTTTGTTCCAACTTCTTCCTGAGATGCAGGACCATTGCTGCTACCCACTGCTTTCGGACCCCACCTCTTGTTTAAATCAGACTCGACGCGAACGCCGACACAATACGCAGCAGACAACTGAGGACGCATTGTCAAGACTAAGGGCAGCCGCCATTTGTTCGGCTTACAATGGAATTGGAATCAATCGATGCAGCTTCGGTACAACCGCAATGACACTATGGCCAGTGCTGCCGTGCTTGTAGTGATTCTTGCCATAGTGTATACATTAATCACGCCTACCCCAACTCATTTTGACATCAGGGCAAATGAGATCGACCGCCAGCCGCGAAGCGACTCAGTGCATTTCGATCCAGGGATCGAACTTATCAGAAAGTGCCGAAAAAGTGCCGAATCTGACTCTGGGCTTCTTACACTAATTAATCAAGAATGGTTTCAACAAGATTGGATCAAAGGTGAGGCCGTTGCACTCTCATTGCCGCCAAAATTTTCCAATGGCCAGCTAGTCGTTGGCATTCACACTATCATCATAACGCCTCCCTCACTCGCTGAAGCGAACGAATCTATAATGATTGCCGTGAGGCCGTCAATTTCTCAAGAGCAATGGAATAGGATGATAGATTCCCGAGTGCCAGTTTCTTCAGTGTTTTCGTCAATCGATACCGACGGATTCACATTGATGACCAAGGCGCCAACTAAGAAAGAATTCGGAGCAATGATCCATCCGTACGAATATCTGCCAAATTCTGCGAAGAATCAAGCCACTCGCTGACGGTATGCCTGAGCTTGAGATTTGACAATGAGTATTATCACGGCAATTCCGTCAAGTGACGACAACTTAGCTGGACGTAATCAGATCTGCATATACAGCTGAATTAATCAACTCAACTGAAAACCCACTGAATGACGCCCTTTTGATTGATCTTTCGGTTTTAATGCCCAGCCCATTGGCGCGAGTTCAGCGCCGCAGGCAATGCTTTGCGAAGCTTTTTCAAAAGCGTTGATAATACTCCGGGGCTTGCCCCGGAGATGTTTATTTTTATCAGAAAGGGACAGTAAATAGGCTGGGGCAGCATTCGCAGCAGTCCCAGCTCGCGGTTGCGTTGTGCGGGTGCCATGTTCGCTTCTCGGTGCCGATGTCTGGCTTATTGACACTCGAATTTACATGCCCTGTGACAGACGTCCCAAAAGGAATCATGCTGGCCGGGATATCCCCTTGAACCTCGGTATATGACCCCTCAATTGTAACTGACCCAGTAGTGCAGTTAAACGGCGAACTGACTCCACAGGTGTCGTCATTTGGGAACATTTTCGTTGCGGTTGTAACCAATGAATAGGGGTGAAACTCCCAAGCTTCCCAAATCTCCCCTAATGGAATTCCCGATTCCGTAAGCACATCGGTCGTTTCGTCAAACAGAATCTGGCAATTGTGCCAAGAGTTCTGCACCTTGTGATGTCGTACGTCAATTTCTCAGTAATTAATGAAACACCTTACAGTCTGGCAACATCCGCCTTAGGGACTCCACACCGTGCGCTGTCACATTAGTCCTCCGTAAGTCCAAGATTTCAAGGTCCTCAAGCCCATAAAGATGGGCGATCCCTTGATCATCACATTTGCAGCCCGCAAGAAGCAGTGTCTTGAGTCGACTGCAACTCCTGAGGTGGACAAGTCCTTCACTGCAAATCGCGGTATCACTCAAACTCAAATGCTGCAGTTTCCGCAGTTGGGCTATCTGCGTTAGGCCAGAATCCGTTACCGCAGTACTCTCAAGATGCAATGCCTTCAGTTGCAACATGCTGGACAGTACAACCATACCTTTGTCAGAAAGAGGCGTGTATCCTAAACTCAGCGTCTGGAGACTCCTCAGGGGCTTTAACTTCGCAATCGAAAGATCATCTAGTTGATTATCATTCAAATGGAGAGTCTGTAGATTTGTTAGCGCAGTTATATGGGCCATTCCCGCAGCTGTAATCCTCGTGTTCCCGAGTGCTAATGACTCCAGTTCTGTCAAGCTTCGCAGATGCTTCATTGCATGGTCGTCGACTTTCGTGTGGTTTAGCCCGAGTACTTTCAGCAACTTCAGGCCACGCAAATGGGCAAGCCCTTTATAATCAACACAGGTAAAGTCGAGGTACAGCTTCTCGACCTTGGAGAGCTTAGTGAGCTGCTGAATCCCAGCACTGCTTACCATTTTCTCATTTATGCGTATTTCACGAAGCGTGTTAACTTCGTTTACAATTCCCAGCTCGTCATCAGATAGTCCAGTAAATATAAACTCAACAACTGTGGCATGGCCCTGCTTATCGCGTTGGACTTTACCCCCAAGCCCAATGATCTTCTCTATTGCGTTCTTGTCACGATCGGGCGGCTCTGCGAAGACAGGAGCTTGCGCACAAAGAAGTAAAGCCGAAACTAAACAGAAACTAGACATTGCTGCGTCCTGTAATCTAAGGCCTGAGATCGATCGCTGCACGAACCACCATAGTCTTCTGCCGATCTGGACCTAGAAGGCTTGTCGTCAGACACGAGTCAACTGCAATAGTCACCGGGCTTGAAGCTACCCAAATGGTACTTGCCGTCAGTCGTGAAAATGTTGTCTACTCTATGTGCAGGATTATTTGTAGGTTTTGCTCCGGGCGGTATATTTATGCTGAACTTCAGCAAGTCGTCTTTAACTTCTAAGACGACGCTATCGATAGGAGTCTTGCATGCCTTCTTGATGAGATTGCCAAACCGCTTTTCCATTTCGTCTAGCAATAGCTTTCCAGTAAGGACTTGACCGACTTTGAGAAGTTTTTTGAGGTGCAGGATTTGCTTGATCTTCTTTGGTGTCACGAGCGCTTTGGCTATATCCTTTCTCTGGTAAAGCCTTAGAGTTACATCGATTTCATAATCTGCCACGAAACGGATGCCGACTCGTCGTTCCGGGCAGCAACAAATTACTTGATCCTGTAGTGAGACTGACCCAGTTGCCGTAAAAGTCGCCCACGCGGAAGTATTCCAGAAGCCTTTTCCTGGAACACTTTCCCCCCAAGTTCGGATGTCACTGAGCTTGTTGCCTGTGAAACACCAACTGCCCGCTGTTTCGCCGCTCGCGAATCGTTCCACGCATGGCTTGTGTGGTTTTGGAGGTACTATTTTTGGCCCACCTCTCCCTGCGCACCACAATCGTTCTGGCGTACCGTCTGCGACTCTCTGAACTGACCCATCCTTGCAGAGGATGAGCCGTTCAAGCCCGCTCGGATCGATGTATTGGAGCGGCGAATTGGCTACGTACGCATACAGATTCGTGTCGTCCGACAGCCCAAGCGGGTCCGGCGAATGCCATCGAGAACTGATCGCCGAATAGTGTCGATTTCTTACAGAGTATAGACCCAACCCGCCTGATTCGTAGCCTGATTGGCCAATCCATGTCGCTGTTACTGAAAGACTAGAGGTCTGTTGAACGATTTCGCCGAACGCTGAATATCGAATCGAGTTTGTTACCTGTTGTTGGGAGTCCGTCAGTTCGTTCGTGGAACCGAGCGCATCGTAATGAAATATGTTAGTTGTGCTTGCAGTCTGCTGGCTAACGAGGCTTCCATATTGGTCAGGAAATCGAACATTCCGTGATTGGACTGCATTTGACTCATCAGCTTCCAAGGCAACTGAGTCTCTGTGCCATAGATAATGTGTGACGGTGGGCATGTTGAACCTCAGCTATGAATGTCAGGTATGTATTTAGTCGACACAGATGTGCAGGGTGCGCATTGCTTGAAGTTACTGGATTGTTTTAACTCGCCTGAGGTCTGCATTATACACCATAGTAACTGGCGTCCCACTTTCTCTACGAATTTCAGTGAGTTGGTTCTCGTAATCCCACTGGTAGGTTGTGCGAGACCCGGAAGGGGCAGTGACCTCATGCTGGTTCCCGTTGGAATCGAAGGTGTAGGTCGTCAGCCCTGATACTTCTTCGCTCCGTTCCAGTTGATTTGCAGCATCGTAAGAAGATGTTGTCCGGACTCCTGTTTCGTTCTTGAGCAGCCGGTTGCCGAGCGGATCGTAAACGAACGTCGTGTTGTAGGCGTTCGCTCCAGAGCGATGTTCATTGATCAGTTGAGAAGTGTTGTCGTACGCCCAGGTCACTCGATCTCCGCCGGATTCTGCGACGGCGATTCGGTTCCCTGCGTCGTCGTACTTGTACTGGAAGCTCGATATTAGATCGCCTGTACTCTTAATATTAAACACACTACTCGTCTGCCCTGCGGCATCGTATGTCAGAGATGCTCTTGCGCCATTGGCTAGCAGTTGTAGCACTTCGCGTCCGGCAGCATCGTATGCAATTGATGTTCGCCCCTGATCGCTATCATTCACAACAGTGTTTAATCTCCGTGAA
The DNA here is from genome assembly GCA_937899075.1 of uncultured Planctomyces sp. Classification (GTDB taxonomy): domain Bacteria; phylum Planctomycetota; class Planctomycetia; order Planctomycetales; family Planctomycetaceae; genus JABMPE01. Next base: position 16,317 of record CALDJX010000460.1, read on the forward strand.
TCGTACTG